>JANXPR010000555.1 GCA_025357215.1 Acidobacteriaceae bacterium
ATGCCGGCGAACGGCTCGCCACCGGACTTCGGCAGGATGCGCGCGGCGCCAGCCAAAGCCGCGAACAACATCGCGCGCGCAGCGGATTGGTGGTCATCCAAGTGGCGCTGGCCCTAGTGTTGCTGATCTGTTCTGGACTCATGGCCCGTACGTTCGTCGCTTTGGCCCATGTGCAACCGGGATTCACCGCGCCTGCGGAAATTCAGACGTTCGTATTGTCAATCCCTCCAGCCGAAGTGAAGGATGAAGAAGGCGTAACCCGCAGGTTTGAAGAAATCCTGCACAAGGTAGAAGCCGTGCCCGGGGTTTCGTCCGTTTCTCTCTCCAGCGGCATACCCATGGACGGAGACCAGAGCTACGATCCGGTATTTGCGGAAGACCATAATTACAAGCCCGGAGAAATGGCCGCGCTACGCCGCTTTAAGTGGATCTCGCCGGGGTTCTTTAAAACCATGGGCACGCCCCTGGTGGCCGGACGCGACATGACCTGGACGGAAATCTATAACCAGACTCCGGTCGCACTGGTCTCGGAAAACCTTGCGCGTGAGATGTGGCACACGCCAGCGGCGGCGCTGGGCAAGCGCGTGCGTCCTACCAACAACGATCCATGGCGGGAGATCATCGGCGTAGTAACCGATGTATACGACGACGGCGTGAACAAAGAAGCGGCCCATACCGCGTATTGGCCCATGATGATGACCAACTTCGAAGGCGAGGGCATCAAGACTCAGCGCCAGCTGGCTTTTTCTCTCCGCACCCCGCGCGCCGGGTCGGAAAGCCTGATGAAAGAAGTTCGTCAGGCAGTCTGGTCGGTGGCTCCGAATCTGCCTCTCGCCAGTGTCTACACCCAGGAGTATTACTATCGCACTTCCATGGCCCAGACTTCTTTCACGCTGCTGATGCTCGGCGTGGCCGGAGCCATGGCTCTGCTGCTGGGGACCGTGGGCATTTACGGCGTGATCGCCTATTCCGTTTCCCAGCGCACGCGCGAGATCGGCATACGCATGGCGCTGGGCGCGCAACGCCAGGAGCTGACGTCAATGTTCGTCCGCCACGGGCTGGTGTTGACCGGAGTGGGCGTGGCTTTTGGACTGGTTGCGGCTTTTCTCAGTATGCGGTTCCTTTCGGCTCTGCTGTTCGGCGTGAAGCCGGTGGACCTGGTCACCTATGCCGCGGTTTCGGTTGGACTCGTTGGCACCGCCATGCTCGCCAGCTACTTGCCTTCGCGCCGCGCTGCAACGATTAATCCGGTGGAAGCCTTGCGGGGCGAATAACTAAACTGAAGGGGATGTGCCGAGAGTAATTTCGGACTTATCGGCTTCGTGTTAGACTGCGCCCGATGAGCTCGACCGCGAAAGCTTCGCCCGCGACCACCAGCACGCCGATCCTTGATCGCCAGGCTCCGCTGCCGCCCCCGGCAAACGCCGTTTCCGGTTCCATCGTGGCTCTTGCCATGTGGTTTGGATTGGTATTTGTTTTCACTGTAATTATTTTGTTCTGGCATTCGCCGCTGTTAGAGTCGGTGACTCACCGGATATTTGTAGACTTGGATCAGGTTTTCCCTTCTGCAAATCCTTTGCGTTTTTTTATAGTTTTCGTGGTGGCTTTCGTGGTGATCTTTGTAGTCACGGCGATTCACGAACTGGGGCACGTGTTTGCCGGAATGCTGGCGGGCTTCCGCTTCAACTCTCTTCGCGTTGGACGAATCCAGTTTGACCGTCCTTTTCGCTTCTCACTCTACCGGGGCAAAGGCGCTGGCTCAGGCGGATGGGCCAGCATGTTTCCCACCAAGTTGGACAACTTGGTGTGGCGTGCGGTCGCCATGATTTTTGCTGGCCCCGCCGTGAATCTACTTACCGTTGTCTTCGTGTTGTTGTTGCCGCTGTCTTCCAGCCCTCTATTGAACTTTTTCACCATCTACTCGCTCATCCTTGGCGTAATAAACCTGTTGCCCTTCCGTAGCGGGGCTTTCCACAGTGATGGCAGTCGTCTGGTGATGCTGTTGAGCAATCGCGCGCGCGGTGAACGGTGGGTGGCAATGCTGAAGCTTTCCGCAGAGCTTCGTGATGGTGTGATGTCCGAATCCCTGTCGCCTGACTATCTCGCCAAAGCCATTGCTCTGCGCGACAATTCTCCTGACACGGTTACCGCCCATTCTCTTGCTTACTCTGCGGCATACCATCAGCACAAAGATGAGAAGGCGGCTGAGATGTTGGAAGTCTGCCTGCAGTACACGAACTTCACTTCACGGTTGATCCGCACGGCACTTGTGAGTGATGCCGCCGTTTTTCAGGCGCGCCGGCGCCACAACATAGAACTCGCCAAACAATGGCTTGCCGATGTGCCGGAATCTAAAGAAATTCCCTGGATGCGAACACGAGCAGAAGCCGCCGTCCTTGAGGCCCAGGGAGACTTGCCGGCGGCGCTCAAGAAACTGGACGAGACCGAAAAACTGATCCTGGTCACGCCGAACCAGGTCCGGCGTGAAATCTCTCTGCGTTTCATCCAGCGCTGGCAGGGCGAACTTAGGGAGCAATTGGGCGCCCGCGGCTAGCGCCACCCCTTGCTATAATCCCCGTCAGCCTACCTTCCCCTTACGAGGCGGATTTATGAAAAAATCTCTGGTTACGCTTTTTATCCTTATGACAGCTTTTGCCAACGCAGACGATAAGACTCCCAATAACGCCGCCACCGCCATGCCTGCTTCGCCGACAGCCAACCCGCCGGTCGCGAACCCGCCGGTCGCAAAAAAGATCCACACGGAAAACACCATCAACGGCGGCCATCTGGTGGACGATTACCGCTGGCTCCGCGACAAGCCGAATCCCGAGGTCGCGCAGTATCTGAACGCGGAAAACACTTACACCGACGCGGTGATGAAGCCCACCGAGCCGCTCCAAAAGAAGCTCTATGACGAGATGATCAGCCACTTGAAAGAGACTGACGTCAACGTGCCTTACAAGTACGGCGAGTATTTTTACAACTCGCGCTGGGAAAAAGGGCAGCAGTACCCGATCTACAACCGCAGAAAAAGCAGCTTGGATGCTCCGGAGCAGATCACCATTGACGTGAATGAGCTAGCCAAGGGGCAGCCCTTCATGTCGTTGGGCGCCACCGATGTCAGCGATGACGGCAACCTGATGGCCTATGCCACCGACAACACCGGCTTTCGCCAATACAAGCTTTACGTCCGCGATCTGCGCACCGGCAAGGACAGCGGCGTGATCGCTGAACGTGTCGGGTCCATTGCCTGGGCCAATGACAACAAGACCATCTTCTATACGGTGGAAGACGAAAAGACCAAGCGGCAGTACCGCATGTACCGCCACCAGATGGACGACGCGAGTGCCAAAGATGGCGTGAATAAAGATAGCGTGAATAAAGATGGCGCGAATAAAGATGGCGTGAATAAAGATGGCGCGAACCACGACGTTCTGATCTATGAAGAGCCGGATGAGCGCTTTACCATCGGCGTGGGCAAAACGCGCAGTGGCAAATATCTTATGATGGACATAAGCAGCCACACCACGTCTGAAATCCACTATCGCGATGCTGGGCAGCCATTCGGTAAATGGAACGTCATCCAGGAACGCCAGCAAGGGATGGAGTACTACGTTGACCATCACGGCGACGAGTTCTACATCCGCACCAATGACAAAGGCCGGACGTTCCGCCTGGTCAAAGCGCCGGTAAAAGCGCCGTTCACGGAAAATTGGAAGGAAATCATTCCCGTGCGCCCGGACGTGATGCTGAGCGGCGTGGATGTCTTCCAGGATTTTTATGTCCTGGCGGAACGCGAAAACGGCTTGCCTGAACTCACGGTCGTTGACATAGCGACCGGCGTGAAGAAACGCATCACCTACAACGAGCCTGCGTACTCGGTCTTCCCGCAAATCAATCGCGAATTCAAGACCGACAAGTATCGTTATTCCTACCAGTCGCTGGTCACGCCGCCTTCCGTGTTTGATTACTTCGTCGCGGAGCACCGGTCCGCGTTGCTCAAGCAGACCGAAGTCCCGGGCGGCTACGATGCTTCAAAGTATGTTTCAGAGCGTGTCTGGGCCATGGCCAAAGATGGCGTTAAGGTTCCCATCTCCGTTGTTTACCGCAAGGACATGAAGAAGCCAGACGGTTCCAACCCGCTTTACATTTATGCCTACGGCTCTTACGGCGCAAGTTTGTCGCCCACGTTCGGCGCCACGCGCATTTCCTTGCTCGATCGCGGCGTGGTGATGGCGTACGCGCACATCCGCGGTGGCGGAGACATGGGCAAGCCCTGGCACGATGCCGGACGCATGATGAACAAGATGAATACGTTCACTGACTTCATCGCCTGCACCGAGCATCTGGTGGCCAACAAATACGGCGCCCGTGACCGCGTTGCCATGGAAGGCGGCTCTGCCGGCGGATTGCTGATGGGCGCGGTGACCAACCTTCGTCCGGACTTGTACCGCGCCGTGGTATCGCACGTCCCGTTCGTGGACGTGATGAATACCATGCTGGACGCGTCCTTGCCGCTGACCGTGGGCGAGTACGAAGAGTGGGGCAATCCCAACGAGAAGCCGGCGTATGACTACATGCTCAAGTATTCGCCGTATGACAATCTCAAGAAAGCCTCGTATCCCGCGATCCTGGTCAAGACGTCATTCAATGACAGCCAGGTAATGTACTGGGAACCCGCCAAGTACGTCGCCAAATTGCGCACGCTCAAGGACGACAAAAACGTTCTGATCTTAAAGACCAACATGGCCGCGGGCCACGGCGGAGCTTCCGGACGCTATGATCGCTACCATGAGGTCGCGTTCGACTACGCGTTCATCCTGACGCAGCTAGGAGTGGAGAAATAAGCGAATGAAGAAAATCTTCGAGCGCAGTAAGAACCGGGCGATCCTGATTTTGTCCGGTGCCTGGATGGTTTGGTATGGATGGGCCAAGCTGCAAACCCAAGGTGTGTTTCCTTACTACAACGTCTGGAGGCAGCCGGTTTTTCCCGCCGGAGTGATCGTTATCGGCGTCTTCATCATCACTCTTGGATTGTTCTTTTCCGGTGATTGGGTCTATAGGCTGTTCAAGACGCGCCATCGCCAAGAGCCAAACGTTTTGCGCAAAGCCAACCGCCGCTACTATTAACTCTTAGAGTCTCGATCCAAATAAACGGCCGCGACAGAACGCCAATCAAACTTTCCGTTTTGTGGATTTGTTTCGATTCGCGCAAATTCGCGGCTAATTTTTTCTGCGGTTTTTGTTGACCGCTGACTTCTGAGTGCTGACTGCTTCCCAAAAGTAAAACCGGCCGCAGCTGGTTGGCTGCGACCGGTTCGGGGAGGGCTGAAGCGATGGTTTGCGCTTCTTTGATTTCTGTTTAGCGGGTGCGGCGGGCCACCATCTGCCAGGTTGCGCCGTCCCAGAAGAGCAGACCGCGTACCTGAGCTGAAGCTCCGTTCGCCGGCGCCTTGCGGACATCCGTGCTCGGGGCCTTGATCACGTGGACCACCGTCTGACCGGAGATGATGGCCAGGTGCGAATCGGCCGCCAGGTTCAGGTCAAAGTTACCGCTCGCTGCCAGGTTGGCCACCGTGCCGAAGACGCCTTGCTGCTGCAGTTTCAGCTTGTCCGGAGTGATGCTGCCGTTAGCTGCGGGAATCGGATTGTTGGTTTCCACTTCCACGCGCTGGCCCTGGTGAATCGTGGTCGGTCCGAAGCTCAGGGTGTTCGGGACGCTGCCGCCGAAGCCGTTGCCGCCATCCACTTTGAACTTGCTAGCGTTCAGGCCGGCGATGTTCACGCTGAAGCTGGCGCCGATCTTGGTGTCGTCCATGCCGCCGCCGATGCCGTCATCCGCGCTGATGGTGAGCGTGGTGCCGGAGATGGCGGTGATCAAGCTTTCCATTTCCGCGCCGCTGCTCGCTTCCAGGCCTTCCACTTCCTTGGCGAACAGGCTGCCATCAGACTTGGTGAAGCCTTCCACTTTCACAATCTGGTTGGCCAGCGTCGTTGCGGTCACGCCGTCACTGAACTGCGTGGTCGCGTCAAAGCTGAAGGTCAGCGAAGCCTTGCTCTGTCCAGCGGTCAGGACGAAGCTGCTGGCGGTTGCTGATGCCACGGTGCCGCGGACGTCTTCAATTTCGCCGTCGTCATCTTGCTGGCCGGCTTGTGCACCCGGAGCCTTGGCGACGATGGAGAAGGACGTAGGTCCAAAGCTAATGCCGGTGATGGTGGTTCCAGTCAGTGTGACTGAGTTCGCCAGGTTCACGTCAATGTTCAGAACCAGCGGCGAAGTTCCAATGGTGAGCGCCGGGCTCAGCGGAACTGTTACGGAAGCGCTGGCCGGTCCGTTGATGTGAACGGGAGTGCCGGTAGCGGTAAGGAACGTGAGTTCAGAGTTGGCCAGAGTCAGGTTGGCCGCAGAGAACAAGCCTTGCGGCAGGCTGCCCAGAGCAAACGGCTCAAACTTGCCGGACGCGTGGCTCAGTTCCAGTCGGTTGTTGGCGCCAACCGGAATGCTCACGGCTGTGCCGCCGCCGGCGGGAGTCAGAGTCAGGGAAGAAACGGTGACTTCAAATGAAATCACGCTGTCAGCCGGCGCATCGCCAAAGCGGACCTGAGTGGCGGCGCTGTTGGCCGGAGTAGGTGTGGGGGTGGGACCGCTAGCGGTGCTGGTGGCTGATCCTCCGCCACCGCAACCAACGGCAAGAGCCAGGGCGGCAACCAGGACCAGGGAAATTACGGCCTTCTTGGCCGACGATGAAAACGAATTCCAATTTTGTGTACGCATTTCAAAATCTCCTTCTCGGGGGGACAAGTTTTTAGTTTTAATTTCTTTGACCTTTGAGTCCTCATTCGAGAGTTGCTCTTCAGTCTCAGGTTGTTCGTTGAGAACTTCAGAGCCTGGTTTCACGTCTGGACCCAGACAAGAAACTCAACTCTTCCGCCGACCCGCCAGCCCCTAATGCCTGAATAATTGCTGTCGTTCCGGTTGTTCTGTGTGGTAAGACACGAACGAAATGCGCTATGGAACAAGTTTTTGAGACTTATGCCGGAATCCGGCTGAAAACCGAGGCTTCCTGGGCGAGAGGGCGAAGCTGGGTGCCTCTGATTTGACGACTCTGGCACCTCTCCTCGATAATAAAGTCCGAACGAACGTTCGGTAACTAGATCACGACGGCCAAAAAGCCCAACACCGTTTGCGAGCCCCCCAGTCCCAATTCGAGTCAACGTCACAGGCCGCCGCTTTGCCTGTCCGCCGCTCCGGCAACGGACGCAAAGCGTCCGCGGACTCGCCCGATACGCGCTTTGACCGCCAGTTGGCGAAGGTGTTGCAACATGCTGCGCGAATCTTTTGCGACAAAGGTTTTGAAGGCGCTTCCATGCGCGATCTTTCCCGCGCCGCCGGCATGTCATTGGCCGGTCTCTATCATTACTTCTCTTCCAAGGAAGAGTTGCTGTATCTAATCCAAAAGCACACGTTTGAAACCATTATCGCCAGCGCGCGCACGCGATTGGAAAAGTCAGCCGACCCGGAAGAGCGCATCCGCATCTTCATTGAGAACCACTTGGAATATTCCCTGGCCAACAAAGAGGCCATGAAGGTGCTCACGCACGAAGACGACACGCTGAAGAACGATCAGGGCGCGGAAGTGCGGGCCATCAAGCGCGACTACTACCGCATTTGCCTGGACCTGCTGGAAGATTTACGCAAGGTCAAAGGACTACAATTCTCGTCGCGGCTGGCGGTGCTCAGCCTCTTCGGCATGATCAACTGGATTTATACCTGGCACAACCCCCGCGTGGACCCCGACGCCGCCGAACTGGCACGCGGCATGGGTGATCTGTTTCTTGGTGGCGTTGTGAGCAACGGCAAAACGAAACGAAAAACTTCCGCACCCGGCCCCAAATAGCTGTTCCCCCGGGATTTGTTAGTCAAAGATTCAAATTGAAACGACTTGGAAATCTAAAGGAGCTTGGAAATCATGGCTGCAACCATAGCAACGGAAAACAAAACTCTGGTGAACTACCGCGTGGAAAGCGGAGTCGCCATCATTGAATTGTGCGATCCGCCGGCAAATACCTACACCTACGAAATGAACCGCCAGTTGGATGAATCCATCCTGAAGGCGCGCATGGATAATGACGTGTACGTCCTGCTGCTCACCGGCGCGGGCGACAAGTTCTTCTCCGCCGGCGCCAACATCAAGATGCTCTCCAGCGTGGACCCGACCTTTAAGTACTACTTCTGCCTGCACGCCAACGAAATGTTGCTGCGCCTGGAGCACACCCCCAAGCTGGTGATCGCCGCCATCAACGGCCACTGCGTGGGCGGAGGACTGGAAATCGCCATGGCCGCCGATATCCGCATTGCCCGCCGCGACGCCGGCAAGATTGGCCTACCGGAAATCAACCTGGGCGTTCTCCCCGGCACCGGCGGCACGCAGCGCCTGAGCCGCATGGTCGGGAAGAGCAAAGCCATTGAGCTCATGGTCACCGGCAACACCTTCACGTTTGAAGAAGCCAAGGAGATGGGCATCATCAACGACATTTTCGAGCGCGACAACTTCATGGAAAACATCATGGAATACGCGCGCCAGTTCACTCCTCCCAACAAAGCCGCCAAGGCCGTGGGCAACATCAAGCGGGCCGTGCAGACCGGGTGGGAGATTCCCATGGAGTCCGCTCTGGCCGTGGAACGCGAACTGCAGCAGCGCCTCTTTGCCAGCGAAGACGCCAAGGAAGGCCTGGCTGCGTACGTGGAAAAGAGACCGGCAACGTTTAAAGCGAAATAGGTTTCATCCCGAGCGGAGCGAGGGATCCCTATCACGTAAAACGCTCTCTAAGAGTTGTCATCCTGAGCGATGTCTGAAGACGAGTCGAAGGATCTGCTTTTGAGATTTGTCATCTTGAGCGTAGCGCTGAGCAACGGCGAAGCTCGCAGTCGAAAGACCTATGTATTTCCGCTAAAGAAAATGCACAGGTCCTTCGACTCGTCCTCATCCCGCTATGCGGGACTCAGACATCGCTCAGGATGACTAAGGATTAAATGACTGGAAGTTGTTTTGAAGTTGCCGTACGGAAAAAACGAATCCCTTAGGGCAATTCATCACGCTAGCCCCCAGCGGCTAGCAGCTAGAGGCTAAGTTAATGATTACCGCAACCAAAGCAAAAGTTTCCCCCGGCAAGCTGCTCATCAACGGACAGTGGATAGAAGGCTCCGGCAAAGCGTTTGACACTATGAATCCGGCAACTGGAGAAGTGCTCACACAAATCTCTGACGCCAGCACGCATGACGTCGACCAGGCCGTGACCGCTGCGCGCAAAGCGTTTGACGACATGACTGGTCCGTGGCGCAAGATGTCCGCCAGCGAGCGCGGCAAGATTCTGTGGCGCATCGGCGACCTCGTGGAAAAGAACATTGAAGAGCTGGCCGAGTTGGAAACGCTAGATAACGGCAAGCCGATCTTTGAATCGCGCTACGTTGACATGCCCATGGTCGCCGACGTGTTCCGCTACTTCGCAGGATGGGCCACCAAGATCCATGGCGAAACCGTCAACACGTTCAGCAACGCGTTCACATACACGCTGCGCGAACCAGTTGGCGTTGTGGGCGCGATTATTGCCTGGAACTTCCCGTTGTTGCTGGCCAGTTGGAAGCTTGGTCCGGCGCTGGCGTGCGGCAACTGCGTGGTATTGAAGCCCGCGGAAGATACTTCACTCACTGCGCTGCGCTTCGGCGAATTGTGCCTGGAAGCTGGATTGCCACCGGGAGTTTTAAACATTGTCACTGGCGGTCCCGCGACCGGACAAGCTCTGGTCAAGCATCCGCACGTCGACAAAGTTGCGTTCACAGGATCGACTTCAGTCGGCAAGGAAATCATGCGGGCGTCGGCGGACACGCTCAAGCGCGTCACGCTGGAACTCGGCTGCAAGTCACCCAATATCGTGTTTGCCGATTCCACGTTGGACTCCGCAGTGAAAGGCGCTCTCAACGGAATCTTTTACGGCAAAGGCGAAGTCTGTTGCGCCGGATCGCGCTTGTTCGTCGAGAAAAAAGCTGAAGACGAATTCATGACCAAACTCGTCGAAGGCAGCAAGAAGATCAAGCTGGGCGATCCGCTCGATCCCAAAACGCGCCTGGGCGCCATCGTGAGCCAGAAGCAGATGGAAACCGTGCTGGGCTACATTGAGTCCGGCAAGAAAGAAGGCGCTACGGTGCTGGCCGGCGGCAAACGCGCAGCCGTGAACGGCGATCACGGATTCTTCATCGAACCTACGATCTTTGGCGGCGTGAAGAATGACATGAAGATCGCGCAGGAAGAGATCTTTGGACCTGTCCTGGCTACGCTGACCTTTGACGATATCGAAGAAGTGGCCGAGCAGGCCAACCGCAACGTCTACGGTCTGGCCGCGGCGGTGTGGACCAACGACATCAAGAAGGCGCATCAACTTTCCCGTCGCCTGAAAGCCGGCACGGTTTGGATTAACACTTACGGCGTGATGGACGCTGCCTTGCCCTTCGGCGGTTTCAAACAGTCAGGCTTTGGCCGCGAACTGGGAATGCACGCCATTGAACATTACACGGAATTGAAAACCGTCTGGATGAATTTATAAAACAAGCCGTTAGCCATTAGCTCTTAGCCTTTAGCCAAGGATGTTGAGTTGAAAAAGGTTTGCTAATTGCCAACTGCTATTTGCCAATTGCAACTGGAGCTGTTTAATGCCTGGAAAAATACACAAGATCGGCACGTTCAGTGACTGGGTGGGCCTGTTCAACGAGTGGCGCAAGGAAGTGGGCGTGGACCACGACCAGATCAAGGACTTTAAATTTGACACGCTGTACGGCGCCATTGAGACCGAAGAAATCACCTTCGGCTACTACAAGGGCCGCAACAAATGGGAGAACATGCGCCAGATCCCCACACAGAACATGCGTGACGCGCTGATGAACCTGATCGTCTACCAGGGCGACACCGAGTTCGCCAGCGTGGAGCAGCAGCGCTGGCTGTTTGAAAGCGCGCCCAGTGACTATGACCGCTCTTGCCTTACGCGCGTGATGATTGAAGAAATGCGCCATGGCTGGCAGATGTGCGCGCTGCTGATTGATTTCTTTGGCGACACCGGCAAAGTGGAAGCCAAGAAGATGCTCGACCGTCGCGCCTACGAGAACAAACGCCTGCTCGGCAGTTTCAATGAAGAGTGCGACAACTGGCTGGACTTCTTTGCCTTCACCGACTTTGTCGATCGCGACGGCAAGTTCCAGCTGCAGATGCTCAAGTACTCGGCTTTCGCGCCATTGGGCCGGTCGATGAGTTACATGCTCAAGGAAGAAGCCTTTCACATGGGCACCGGCAATACCGGGCTGGCGCGCATTGCGGAAGCCGGCGTGGTCCCCGGCTGGCTGATGCAGAAATACCTGAACAAGTGGCTGTCGAGTTCCTACGATCTATTTGGTACGGACAACTCTTCGTCCGCGCAGTGGGCCTACACATGGGGACTCAAAGGCCGTTATGACGAGCCGGCCAATCCTCACGCTGCGAACCTGGAAGACCTGAACGACTACAACCGCCATCTCTATCGTGACGAATGCGCCATCCTGATCAAGCGCATCAGCAACGCGCAAAAGGCTGGCAGCACGCCGCTCTATTGCCCGGACATCAAGTTCAATCGCAATATCGGGCGCTGGAAGCAGCAGTTTTTCCATCCGCAAACCGGGCAGCAGATGGAAGAAAAGGAATATCGTGCCGAACTCGACAGCTGGATGCCCAACGCGGCGGACAAGAAGCTGCTCATGGACATTATCGGCGCGGAGAAGAAATGGATAGCGCCGCGCCTCGGCGGACGCGACCCACTGGTTACCATCGGCGAAGTGAGAAAGAACGCGATCAACGCGGTGCAATAAAACCAGCCATTGGCCATTAGCAGTTAGCCATTAGCTTTGAATGTGGTACCGCCAGGCACGGCCAAAGGCTAAGAGCTAAAGGCTAATGGCTGAGCTCACGTATGCCCTATACCCTTAACGAACTCATGGTCGTCGTCGCCGCGCGCGAAATCAAGGACGGCGAAGTCGTGTTTGTCGGCATGCGGCTGCCACTGATTGCATTCGTTGTCGCCAAGAAGACACACGCGCCTAACGCCGTTGGTCTGTTTGAGAATGGCGTGATCCGGACTACCCCGTCGCCGGAATTGATCTATACCATGGCCGATCCGCCCAACATCAAGGGCGCAACTCAATGTCTGGACATGTTGAGCGTGCTTTCGTTCTTACAGGCCGGTCGTGTGAATTTGGGATTCCTGGGCGCGGCGGAAGTGGATCGCTACGGCAACCTGAATTCCACGCAGGTAAAAGGAAAGACCGGTCTGGTCCGTCTGCCAGGTTCAGGCGGCGCTTGCGACATTGCTTCCATGGCCCACCGTTTTGTTTCGCTTCTTGAACACTCTAAGCATCGCCTGCCGGAGCGCGTGCACTACATCACCAGTCCAGGTAACGGCGACGGCGACGGTTGGCGCAAGCGTGTGGGCTTGGCGCGTGGCGGACCGTCTGCGGTCATCACGTCGAAATGCGTTTTGCGGTTTAGCGAAGATTCCGGCGAGGCGTATCTCTCCACGTACCATCCAGGCGCGACCGTTGATGATGTCCTAGTGAATACCGGATGGAAGCTCCAGGTCGCCGACGATGTGAAACCTACGCCTGAGCCCAGCATGGCCGAGTTGAAGGCCATCCGGGAGTACGATACAAAAGGGTTCTGGACGAGCTAAGAGAGATCGCCGTGATCGGGTGATTGCGCGTGATCGCCGGTGGTCGGAAAACCGAAAGCAGGATTCACCAAGGCGCGGAGACCGGGAGGCACGGGGAACATCGCGACCATATCTCTGGTCGCAACAGTCTGCTAGGATATTTGCCATGAACAAACGCGTGATCGGACTCGGCGGGATCTTTTTTAAAGCCAAGGACCCGCAAAAAATGTACGACTGGTACGGGCGGCATCTGGGTATAGAGGGCAAGCCCGGCGTAGGCGGGATGTTTCACTGGCGTCGCCATGACGATCCTGAGGACGCGACTGTCACCGCCTGGTCCATCTTTCCAGAGACGACCAAGTACTTCAATCCCAGTACCGCTCCGTTCATGATCAACTATCAGGTGGAAGATTTGGACGCCGTACTGGAGGCCTTGCAGGCAGAAGGCGTGACCATTGATCCCAAGCGCGAAGACCACGAGTACGGACGCTTCGCCTGGATCGCCGATCCGGAAGGCAACCGCATTGAGCTCTGGGAGCCGCCCAAACCTAAGAAATAAATTCCCCTGGAGTTTTGCTTCATGTCGACCAATCGGCTACATGTTGCTGCCCACGGACACATTGCCCGCGTTACCCTCACGCGTCCGCCACTCAACGTCATCGACTTTGAAATGATGGACGAGCTTCACGACGCGTTGAGAGACCTGGAACAACATAAAGAAATCTCCGTCGTGATCATACGCGGCGATGGCAACCACTTTTCTGCTGGCGTGGATGTGGCTGTCCATACGCCGGAACTGGTCCCGACCATGTTGCAGAAATTTCATGGCGTGATTCTGGCGCTAACCCGGCTTCGGAAGATTACGATAGCGGAAGTCCGGGGAGCGTGTCTGGGCGGCGGCGCGGAACTGGCCATGGTGTGCGACATGTGTTTCACCACCCAAGATGCCAAATGGGGGTTTCCGGAGATCACGCTCGGCTGTTATCCCCCCGTGGCTTGCACGGCACTGGCCGCGCTGGTGGGGCAAAAGCGCGCTGCCGATCTTATCTTTACTGGACGGACTTTCACCGGTGATGTCGCGGCCGAGTGGGGGCTGGCCAATGAAGCGGCGACCGCCGACCGCATGGACCAGACCATCGAAAGTCGAGTGGGCGCGCTGACCAAGCTGAGCTCCGCTGCGCTGGCCCACGCCAAGAAAGCTTTTTACGCGTGGGATTCCATGCATCTTGATAAAGGCCTGGCCCGCGCGGAAAAAACCTATACGGAAGAGTTGATGAAGACCGAAGACGCGCAGGAAGGCATTCAGGCGTGGATGGAAAAAAGAAAACCGGAGTGGAAGGGGAGATGATGTTTTCATCTGAACGTGAAGCTCTCAGGTTTCTCGCGAAAAAGGTTGTCTCGCAGGCGGCGTATGAAGGTGCGCCTCTTACAGACGTGGAGCAACGCTTGTTGATGTTCAACGAGACAGATCCCGAATGCCCGAGGATACCGGACGATGTTTTAAGCAACGAAGATCTGGAGTATGAAGCGAAGGTGACCAGGGTGTTGCGGGCGGCTTACCTTCGTGACCGAGAGACGAACCCGGAAGAAAGTTCCAGGTACCACGTTGCTATGGAGGGCCTCAAAGAAAGTGACGCATATCTTCCGGTGATGGCGGAACAGGCCCTGAAACAAGCTACAAAAGGCCGCGACCTGTTGAAGTTCGCTGTCATTGTTCTGCTGGTGACCATTGCGGTTTTCGCATTTGCGTTTTGGCGGGCGCAGAGATAAGCGAGGTGCACAGCAGTCGTCGTTGGCGTTGGGCGCATTCAATAGTAAAATCCCCCGCCATGGACGATTCCACTCTTCCGCCGCCACCGCCGGGTATGGCTACCTATTCGCAACCGCCGGTGACGGTACCCGGGCCGTATCCTGTGCAGCCGCCCATTGGCAACCGGAAGACGGTCAAGATTATTGCCGGTGTGGTTCTGGGGCTGGCCCTGCTTGTAATCTTGTTCGTAGGCGCAATCTTGGGGTTCGTCTTTTCGCTCATGAAGTCCTCTGAGCCTTACCAGCACGCACTGCAAGCGGCAGCCAGTGATGCCAGCGTGCGGCAGAAACTCGGCGTACCGATCAAAGAAGGTTGGTGGGCGAGCGGGTCCATCAATCTGTCTGGAGCGTCTGGAAATGCCGACATCTCCATTCCGGTGCACGGATCGGAGCGCAGCGGCACGCTCTATGTCGTTGCCAAAAAATCCGCGGGCTTATGGAAGTATGAAATACTGGAGCTTCAGGTGGAAGGCGAAAGCGAGCGCATCAATCTTCTGCCGCCTGACCAGCAGTGGCACTGAGCAGGTGAATGAGCAATATTCCAAGGAGCTGTTATGCCCGACCAGCAGTTTTCCAATTACGAACAATTTTTTGCCTTCTATCTGCGCGAACACAGCGACCCGCGCAATCGCTGGATGCATACCGCCGGCACGGTGCTGGGAATGGGCATCGCAGCTGCGGCCATCATCATGGGACATCCCTGGTATGCGTTGCTCTGGCCGGTGGTGGGATACAGCTTTGCCTGGACCGGACACTTTCTACTGGAAGGCAACAAGCCAGCCACGTTCGGACATCCTTTCTGGTCTTTTATCAGCGACTTCCGCATGCTGGGCCTGATGTTCACCGGACGACTGACTGCGCGGATGGAGCGGGACGCCAAGGCTGCTGTGCGTTAGAAACGCAACACGTTTTGGATAAGCTGTACGCGAGATAGCCGCACTTGGGATACGGACGTGAGATCCGTACGTGAGATAGAAGACAAATGACTGGCTTCGTGCGCGCGAATCGCGCTACTATGTGGTTTCAACCACGTTGGTTTTTAGAGGGTTGTATGAGTAATTCCCGTCCTTATAGAATCCGCACTTTGCTCCAGTGGATCGCCAAATTTTTTGGCAAGAAAAACCCTGGCCGCAAGCCAGAGCCCGAATCTCCGGCCGATCCTTATGCTTACGTGATGGCCCCTAAAAAGCCTCGTCCCAGCGGACGCGGCGCGGCGGCTGTTGCCGAGTGGCCGGAAGAATAAGCTCAGCCGCTTCATCCCCGCCTGTTGATCGGCTTTGCGTTTCGCATTGCGCACGCCCCGCGCATTCGGCAGAATAGCCTGCACCAAAATTCGTTGCCGGTGTGGGAGACTCCTGAATGAAGTTAGCCAAAGTTTTTCTATGGCTGGTTGTCGCCGGGTTGGGTACGTTGGCTTTTGCCACCATCGCTCTCAAGCGCGGTGAGCCGATCAGCGCCATGTGGCTGGTGGTGGCCGCCGTTTGCACGTATGCACTTGGCTACCGTTTCTATAGCAAATTTCTGGCGGCGAAAGTTCTTGCGCTGGATGCCATGCGGGCCACTCCGGCCGAACGTCTGGAAAACGGACGCGACTTCATGCCCACCAACAAGTGGGTTGTCTTCGGCCATCACTTTGCCGCCATCGCCGGGCCAGGGCCGCTGCTCGGTCCGGTGCTTGCCGCGCAATTTGGATATCTTCCCGGCACGTTATGGATTCTGGTCGGCGCAATTTTTGCCGGATGTGTGCAAGATTTTGTGATTTTGCTTTTTTCGGTGCGGCGTGACGGCAAGTCGCTCGGTCAGATGGCGCGCGAAGAAATCGGCAAGACGGGCGGTACAGTGGCTTTCATCGCCGTACTGGGAATTCTGATTATTCTGCTGGCCGTGGTCGCGTTGGTAATCGTGAACGCGCTGAAGAACAGCCCGTGGGGCGTGTTCACCATCGGCATGACGATTCCCATCGCGCTGCTCATGGGTGTGTATCTGCGCTACTTGCGTCCGGGACGCGTTTTGGAAGCGTCCGTGCTTGGCTTCCTGCTGGTGCTGGCATCAATCTTTGGGGGGCAGTGGGTGTCACAGTCGCCCAGCCTGGCCGGAGTGTTTACCTTGAGTGCCACGGCGCTGGCCGTGCTCATCATTATTTATGGATTCGCTGCGTCGGCGTTGCCGGTGTGGCTGCTTCTGGCGCCGCGCGATTATCTCAGCACTTTCGTAAAGCTGGGCACCGTGGGAATTCTGGCCATCGGCATTGTCATCGTTCGTCCGCATTTGCAGATGCCAGCGCTCACGCGATTTGTTGACGGCACTGGCCCAGTGTTTGCCGGTAACTTGTTTCCGTTTGCGTTTATCACCATTGCCTGCGGGGCCATCAGCGGATTTCATTCGCTGATTTCCAGTGGGACGACTCCCAAATTGATTGCCCGCGAGCCGCAAGCGCGCATGGTGGGATACGGAGCGATGATGGCGGAATCGTTCGTCGGCATCATGGCGATGATCGCAGCGTGCACCTTGCAGCCGGGAACATACTTTGCGGTTAACAGCGGCGCGGGGATGGTGGGCGGATCGCCGGCCGCCGCCGTCGCGACGATCAGCCAGTGGGGATTTCCTGTCACGTCCGACCAGATGAGCACGCTGGCGGCGGCCGTCGGCGAAAAGTCGCTTTTCTTTAGGACGGGCGGCGCGCCGGCATTTGCGCTCGGCATGGCCAAGATTTTTTCTGACTCGCTGGGCGGCACTGCGGTAATGGCATTGTGGTACCACTTTGCCATCATGTTTGAAGCACTCTTTATTCTTACCGTGCTCGATGCCGGCACGCGAGTGGCGCGCTTCATGTTGCAGGATGCGCTCGGCCATATATGGAAGCCGATGGGCCGCACCAGTTGGTATCCCAGCATTGTTACCACCAGCGCGCTTGTCGTTCTAGCGTGGGCGTGGTTCCTGTGGCAGGGAATCAAAGACCCGCTGGGCGGGATCAACTCCCTGTGGCCGTTGTTCGGAATCTGCAATCAGTTGTTGGCGACGGTGGCGCTGTGTGTGGCTACAACCATCATCGTCAGGATGGGACGCGCGTGTTACATGTGGGTCACGCTGGCGCCGCTATGCTGGCTGCTTTTGGTGACGTTTTCTGCTTCCTGGCAGAAGATGTTCAATGCCAATCCATTGATAGGCTTTCTGGCGCATGCACGGCAACTGGCTGCCGGACCAACTACGGTTGACCTGGCACGACGCATTTTAAATGACCGTCTGGACGCCGCTGTCTGCGGCGTGCTGATGGTGTTGGTCAGCATGATTGTGATTGAGTCCGCAATGGTATGGGTGCGCGTGATTTCCGGCAGCCGCGCCGCGCAAACCAGCGAAGCGCCGTTTGTGCAGACGCGGTTTGCGGAGGACGCCATATGAAGCAACCGGGTGATCGGGTGAACGCGCGTGATCGGTTGATCGGGAAGAAACATCCACCACGGAGACACGGAGGCGCGGAGGAAAGGAACCAGATTGTCACCACGGAGACGCGGAGGCGCGGAGAGAGCGAAGTAAGGGAAAATCCCATCGATGGAAAGGCCACGTGCGACGATCCCGTCACGTGCAATCACCAGATCACCCGATCCCTCTACCCCTGTCATCCTGAGCGAGGCGGAGCGTCTGCGACGGCGCGCCGAAGGATCCCGGTGCTGCCGCCAGCTAAAGTTGCAGCCCCAGGGAGTTCTCTCGAAACTGTTTCTTACGAAAGCATGCTCCGCTTGCGCCGGCGCCTTGCCGCCATCTGGAACACTCTCGTCGCCACGCTGCGCGAGATTTTCGATGAATCCGCCTACGAACGGTTCTTGCTAAGGAGGCAAACGACACGATCGGTGACGAGCTACAGGGAGTTTTTGCGGGAGCGGGAAGACGAAACAGGCAGGCGAGCGAGGTGTTGCTGAATATTTTGAGGCTGCCGGCGACTTGAGCGGTGAAACTGTGGTGTGGTCAATGTAAGTCCAACGCGCCAATAAGCATCAAGCCGGCGAGCAGCGCTATAAACGCGCCTAGAAAGCGAAATAACCTCGTCATTATTCTTGTATTCAATTCACGCATCTGGGGAGTCGGCGGAGGCCTCATATGTGGGTTTCGTTCACGGACGCTGGTGGTCCAGGCGTTGTAGTTGAGCGAAAGAGTCTTGGAGCCGAACAATACGGCAACCCCGATTGTCGTCATTAATCCCCATAGAATGGCCATTGACCACATCATGCCATAGTCCTTGCGGGACATGAACGGTTAATCGGTTCAGAGCGAAGCGACAGCAAAATTAGGTTAAACTCTCTTCATGCGGGTGATGGGTATTGATTGCGGCAGCGAGTACACCGGATACGGCGTGGTGGAAGAGCAAGACCGCCAGCTGTTGTGCTGTGCCATGGGCGCGGTGAAGCTGCGGAACAAAGATTCCATGGCGCAGAAGCTGCAACAGATTTTTTCGGAGCTAACGGCAATCATTGCGGAGCATCAGCCAGAACTTGTTGCGATAGAAGACGTCTTCTACGCGGTGAACGTAAAATCCGCGCTCAAGCTGGGGCAAGTGCGCGGCGTGGCCATGCTGGCAGCTTCTTCCAACGGACTGCCGGTTACTGAGTACTCCCCGCTTTCCATTAAATCCGCGGTGGTGGGTTATGGCCGGGCGGAGAAAAGCCAGGTACAGCAGATGGTGATGCGGCTGCTCCATTTACCCGCTCCGCCGGAGCCGGCCGACACGGCGGACGCATTGGCCATTGCCATCTGCCACATTCACACTTCGGCCACCCTGCAGCGGTATAAGAAGGTCCGCGTACAGACCACAACTTCATGAACCGCCAACTCCTTTATGCCCTGACGATGTTCGCTCTACTGATTTTCCCCGCGGCTTTGTCCGCGCAGTCGCCGCATGCCGCAGAAGGTGCTTCTACAGTAGCCACGGTAACTTTTGATTGTGACTGGCCGGCATTTACGCCACAGAAATTCAGTGTCGTAGTAAAGGCAGATGGCAGCGCCAAGTACTCGTCCAGCAGTCCAACGCGCGCTAATGAAGAGAGCAGTTCCGCCGACGAAGACTACCAGTTGGATTTTAAGCTCACGCCGGCGACGCGCGATAAGATATTCAGCTTGGCCGAACAGGCCGACTACTTCAAGGGCGATTTCGACTACCGCAAGCACGCCATTGCCAACACCGGCAAAAAGACGCTTTCCTATTCCGATGCCACGCGCCGCGCGCAAACGGTTTTCAACTATTCAGATAACCCTGCCATCCAGGAGTTGAACCGGATCTTTCAAGGTATCTCCAACACGCTGCAACACGGACGCAGGCTGGTTTTTCTGCGCCGCTTTGACAAATTAGGTCTGGAAGCCGAGTTGAAGTATGCCGAACAGAACGCGGAGAGTCACAATCTGGCCGAGCTGCAATTGATTGCGCCGTTGCTGGAGAGCATTGTGGACGATAAATCCATCCTGAACATCGCTCGCCAGCGCGCCAAGCGGCTGCTGACTCAGAGCACGGCCCAGTAAATCTCAATCTCTTCAGGAGTTTTTCAGCAGGCGGAAGACTTCGGCCGTCTTATCCAGGGTCAAGGCCTCGGAACGGACGTCCGCACGGATCCCCGCTTCCTGCAGCGCCGCCTTGATCTTGCTTGCAGGAAAATCTTTCTTCAGATTGTTGACCAGCGTCTTGCGCTTCATGGCGAACAACGTTTTCAGGAACGAAATGAAGCTGCGGGCTTCCACGCCGAGCGCGTCGAACCTGGGAGCTACTCTGAGCCGGAGCACGCCGGAATGGACTTTGGGTGGCGGTGAAAACGCGCTGGGCGGAAGCGTGAACAATAGTTCGGTATTGCAGTAAAGTTGCGTGGTGGCGGAGAGCAGTCCGTATTCGCTGGAGCCGGGCTGCGCGGTGATTCGTTCCGCAACCTCGCGCTGCACCATGATCACCACAACGTCAAACTGGTCATGAAATTCAAACAGCCGCAGCAAAATGTCTGACGTAATGTAGTAAGGCAGATTGCCCACGGCTTTTACGCGCTCGGCTTTCACGGGACGAAGGTCGTCCAGGGGACCGATCGTGCGCTTGAGGACGGTGCGGAAGTCCACGTTAAGGACGTCGCCTTCCAGTATCTCAACGTTGGAATAGCGCGAGTACTTGTAGCGCAGTTCGGTGGCCAGCAGGCGGTCGAGTTCAATGGCCACCAGCGCGCCGGCATTTTCCGCCAAAAGCTCTGTCAGTGCGCCCGCACCGGGGCCAATCTCCACCACCACCGAGCGGCTTACGTCACCCAGAGCGGCCACGATTCGTTTCGCGGCGTCTTCGTCGGTGAGAAAATTTTGTCCTAGCTTGGCGTTTTTTGCCGTCAACCTGCGCTCCTGAATCTGGATTGGTCGCGATCTGAGCTGGAATCCATCCGCTCGAATCCATGATCTGGAATCCAACGGATAATCCTATCAGCCGCTACCAGCGAGGCCAGAAGGCTTGCTTCCGGCCGTCCGGCACGGTAACCGCCGCCAATCCGCGGCTTTTTGCAGGGATTTAAGGGAGATTGGAGCACGAAAGGACGTACCTCTCTGTAAATTGACCGTGCCGCCCGACCCCGTTAGACTCTGGTTAATACGGTTTGTGCCGGAGCCGGTTTCCCTCAAAGTCCCTTGGGAGGGCCCATGAACATCGTTTTTGCCGCGTCAGAATGCGTGCCCTTTGCCAAGACGGGCGGGCTCGCCGACGTTGTTGGCGCATTGCCCAAGGCGCTGGCGGAACTCGGCCACAACGTAACGGTTTATCTTCCCAAATACAAGCAGACCAAGCTGAAAGACGCGCGCGTGGTGCTGCCCAGCGTGACCATTCCGTTTGATGACCAGTACCGCTTTTGCTCGGTCGTGGATGGCGGCAAGCTTTCCGGCGTGCAGTTTTACTTTATCGACTATCCGGCATTTTTTGATCGCGAAGCGCTCTATGGAACGCCGGCAGGCGATTATCCGGACAACGCGGAGCGTTTTGCTTTGTACAGCCGCGCCGTGGTGGAAGCGGCAAAGATTCTGGGCGCGCCAGACATCTTCCACTGCCATGACTGGCAGTCTGCGTTGATTCCAGTTTTGTTGCGGACCAGTTATGCCGATGATCCGGTGTATCGCAGCACGGCCACCGTTTTCACGATTCACAACATCGGCTATCAGGGAATCTTTCCTCCGGACATACTGCCGTTGCTCATGCTGCCCTGGGACCTGTTTGCCATCGACAAAATGGAGTTCTGGGGCAAAGTCAACTTTCTGAAAGGCGCGCTGATGTCTTCTGACCACATCACCACCGTCAGCCGCCGTTACGCGCAGGAAATCCAAACGCCGGAATTTGGCTTTGGACTGGAAGGCGTTCTGCGCGGCCGCTCCGGCAACCTTACGGGAATCCTGAACGGCGTGGATTACAACGAGTGGAGTCCGGAAAAAGACAAGCTCACCGTGTGCCAGTACTATCCGGACAAGCTGGAAGGCAAGATGGGATGTAAGTACGATCTGTTGCGCCAGTTCGCAGTAGAGAGTCCGGACGTGAACCTGCCGGTGATTGGAATTGTTTCGCGCTTTGCGGCGCAAAAAGGATTTGACCTGATCGCAGAAATCGCCGGCCCGCTGGCCCGGCTGCCGGTGATCTTTACCATCCTGGGCAGCGGCGATCATGAATACCAAGAGTTGTTTTTGAAACTGGCCCGACAATTTCCGGGAAAATTTGCCGTCAAGATCGCGTATGACAACGTGCTGGCCCACAAGATTGAAGCCGGCGCCGACATGTTCCTGATGCCGTCACACTACGAGCCGAGCGGCCTGAACCAGATGTACAGCCTACGCTATGGGACGGTGCCGATCGTCCGCGCAACCGGTGGCCTGGACGATACGGTAGAACAGTGGGACCCCGAGACCGGCAAAGGAACAGGATTCAAGTTCACTAGCTACACTGGGCCGGCGTTGATGAACGCCGTCCAACAGGCGCTGGATGCGTTTGACAACAAACCCAAATGGAAGCAGTTGATGGTCAACGGCATGCGGAAAGATTTTTCCTGGGGCGCGTCAGCAAAAGACTATGTGAAAGTATTTGAGCGCCTGGTGGCGCCGAAGCCGGGACCCTCGAGTGAGAAGGTTGTGGAGTTCAGCCGGGCGTAAACCCAAGAACATTTACCGCAGAGGACGCAGAGAAAACACAGAGCGGTCAGAGTCCAGTGGGAGTCAAGTTTCTCGGCGGTCTTCTGTGCCCTCCAGGTTAAACGGTCTTTTGAGGAATGAGATACGCGATTCCATCCCAAAATCTCTGCCGTCGTCTCCGTTGTACCCAATCGGCAAAAGTCTCTAAAAGCTCTTACCGCAGAGGACGCAGAGGACCTTGAGTCGACAGAGTACTAGCTTCCTCGGTGTTCCTCTGTGCCCTCTGTGGTAGTGCGGTTCTTTGCGAAGTACCAGTACACGGGTATTCCTCCCAAAATCACCGCCGTCATCACCATGGTCCCAATGGGTGACGTTTCCATCTTGGCTTTGAAGGTATAAAACAGCACGACGGCAGCGCCCAGGATGAATACTGCGGGCACTACGGGATAGCCCCAAGTACGGAACGGACGATGCGTGTTGGGTTCGCGCACGCGGAAGACAAAGACCGTGCTGGCGGCCGTCATATAGAAAAGCCATTCGGCGAAGATGGCCAGTTCAAGAAAGTCCGTGAACTTGCCTCCGCCGAGCAAAAGCAAAATCGACATCACCGCCTGAACCACAATCGCCAGTGACGGCGTGTGAAAGCGCGGATGGACTTCGGCCAGGGCCTTGAAGAAATATCCGTCGCGGGCCACGGCAAAGGGGACGCGTCCGCCGCTCATGATGGTTCCGTTTAGCGTGACCAGCATGGAAAGCGCCATGCCTGCCGAGACCAACGCCGCGCCGCCGGCTCCGATGGCAATCTGCGTGGCCAGCGATGCAGGAACGCGCGCGCCCGCTATGGCGGCCGAAGGCATTACGTATTGGATTGCCGCGTTCATCCCCATATAAAGGACGGCCACCAGGGCCACGCCGGCAATCAGCGCGATGGGAATGCTGCGCTCAGGATTCTTGATCTCACTGCTGACCATGTTCAGGTCATTCCAGCCATCGTAAGCCCACAGCGCGGCCACCAGCGCGGCCATGAATCCAGCCATACCGCCTTTGGCGCCGAGGAACGTGGTGTGAAAGTTGCCCCATCCGCCGGAAGCCGCGGTGAAGCCGATGAAGATGATGCCGAAAATCATCAGCACTTTCAGCGACGTAAGAACCAGTTGGAAGCCGCCGGCTTTCTTTACACCGATGTAGTTGAGCGCGGAAATGAGAATCGTGGCGGCAACGGCCACGAGTTGGCCGTAAGAAACCGCCATCGCATGCGTGCCCAAAGGAATGGTAAAGCAAACGGTACTGAGGAAACTGAGGCTGGAGAAAGTGCTGAGCACGTCCACCATGCCAGTGGTGATGCTGGCAACGGACGCCGGTTTAGCCACCAGGAACCACGTCCACGCGTAAAGAAAGCTGGGCAGTGGGCCGTAGGCGTCACGGATGTAAACGTATTCGCCACCGGCCCACGGTTTGATGGCGCCCAGTTCCGCGTAAGTGAGCGCGCCAAAGAATGAAAGCAATCCGCCGACGATCCATACCAGGTAAACGAGCGAGGGCGTGCCTACATCTTTCATCATCTCGCCGGACACGCGGAAGATTCCGCTACCGATGATGGTGCCCACCACGATGGCCATGGCGTGCCAGACGTTCAGTTCGCGCAACAGGTCGGGCTTCGAATTGTCAGGATTTGCCATCAGTCACCATGGGTTGCGATTTATCGGGCAACAACAAGCTGGCCGTGTAGCCGATCACAAAGGTTGTGGTGGAGCCAAAGATGGTGTACCACGTCCATGCGATGTGCGTGCCTTTCCAGAGATACAGGTTTAAAGCCAGTCCGCAGAGCATACCAGCAATGGCGCCGGCTTGCGTAGCGCGACGGGTCAGCACGCCCAGCAGGAAAACGCCAAGCAGTCCGCCGTAGGCCACGGAAGCAATGCCCAAGCCGGTTTCCAGGACTGTCTTGCTTTGCCGCGAAAGCAAGGCCATACCAAACAGCACAATGCCCCAGACAATGGTGACGCCACGGGAAATCCCCAGGCGCGCGCTGTCAGTAGTTTGGGGACGAAAACGCAGATAGAAATCCATCATCGTGGTGGACGAAAGTGAATTCAGCGCGGCGCTCAAATTAGACATGGCAGCAGCCAGGATCGCGGCAATCAGCAGTCCGGAAATGCCGTGCGGCATATGGTCAACGATGAAAGTGGGGAAGACATAGTCGTTGGTGCGAAAGCCGGCGGGGTATGGATACATACGGTAGTAAACCCACAAGCCCGCGCCGACCATGAGAAACAAAGTGAACTGCACCAACACGACTACTCCGCTGGTGAGCAGAGCAAGTTTCGAATCGCGTTCATTGCGGGCGACGAGCAAGCGCTGGACCAGGAGCTGGTCCGTGCCATGCGTGGCCGTGGTAAAAAACGTGCCACCGATCAGTCCGGCCCAGAAGGTGTAGCTCTTGGTGAAGGTAAAGGAAAAATCAAATACCTGCATTTTGCCGGCTTCAGCGGCGGCGGAATGAATCGCGGGCCAGCCGCCGGGAACCAAGTGAGTTAACGTGAGGAATCCGGCCAATGTACCGCCTACATAGATGACCATCTGGATCACGTCCGTCCAGATCACGGCGGCCATTCCGCCTTCAAACGTGTAGATTAGCGTTAACACCATTACAATGGCTACAGAGCCAATCTCGCTGGTGCCCAGCGCCGTACGGACAACAATCGACACGGCCCAAACGCGGACGCCTTCAGCGGCGGAGCGGATGAAAAGGAAGACGCCGGCGGTGATTTTGTGCAACATTTTCCCGAAGCGGCGGTCTATGAGTTCGTATGCGGTGAACAGCTCTCCGCGGAAGTATTGCGGGATTAAGATCAGGCTGATGACGACGCGTCCGAGCAGGTAGCCCAGGACCAGTTGCAGGAAGCCAAAAGTCCCGGCGTAGGCGATACCGGGCGTGCCGATCACGGTAAGCGTACTGGTTTCTGCGGCCACAATCGAAAGCGCTATGGCCCACCAGGGAATGTTTCTATCGGCCAGAAAATAATCGCGTAGTGACCTTTGGGACTTCCTGAACCTTAGCCCAAAGAAAGTAATGCCAATCAAATAAACAGCGATAATAGCGGCATCGATGGTGTGCAGTCGCATTGCAGCAAGTTGGTCTGGAATGAGCCCATGCCGACATTAATTGGCGGGTACCGCGCAAGGCAAGAACAAAACTCGCAGGGGACAAAGTAACAACACACAGGCATGGCCCTATACCTGGGAATTGACGCTGGAGGCACCAAGACCGATTGCGCCGTGAGTAACGGCGCCGAATTGCTTGGTCAGGCCACCGGCGAAAGCTGCAAGCTGGCCCGCGTGGGAAAAGAAAAAGCGCGGCAGGTCTTGCAGGACGCCGTGAACCGCGCCTGCGATTCCGCGCGCGTGATGCCCCGGGACATTCAACATGTTTGCATCGGCATGGCCGGCGCGTCATTGCCGGAAGCCGTGACCTGGGCGCAGGAAACCATCCGCGAAGTGATTCCCGGCGCAACCATCTATGTTGCGGGTGATCACGTGATCGCGCATCGCGCGGCGTTTGGAACATCGCATGGCGTGCTCGTGGTTTCCGGGACTGGTTCCATCGCTTTTGGGCGCAACCAGAACGGCGAAACATCGCGCGCGGGGGGATGGGGCCCCAGCGTTTCTGACGAAGGCTCCGCATTCTGGGTAGGCCGTGAAGCCGTGACTGCCGCGCTTCACGCTTACGATCTGGGACGCAGCAACGGCATGCTGCCGCTGATTGCCAAGTGCTGGGGCGTGGCTCCAGAAGAAGTGGTGCGCATGGCCAACGCGTCTGAGCCCCGCTTTGCTGAACTGGCGGCCGCTGTGGCCACCGAAGCTGAGAATGGCGATCAGGTGGCGCGGGAAATCGCGGAGCGTGCCGGACAGCAGCTGGCTCTGTTGTCCGATGCGGTAATCAGGCGGCTATGGCCCAACGGAGGCGTGGTGCCCGTGGCGCTGGCCGGCGGTGTTTTGCAAGGCTCCAGCCTGGTAAGAAACTCGTTTAAAGACGCCATGCGCGACCTGCAGCCGGAGGCCGGAGTAAGCTTTACTTTTGTGCGTCCGGTGATGGGCGCGCTGGAGATTGCAGCGCAACGCGGACGCCGCTGAGTTTGGATTTCGCCTAAACACGTTTTTTTGAAGTGAACTGTTGTACGCACCACGTTGAGCATGATTTCGTTTCTTCGTTTTCCGTTTCTTCGTTTTCAACGATGCAAAAGGCCATTTTGCCCGAAGACGCGCCGCTCGATGCCTTGGTCCATGAGGCCGCGCCGGAAATTCTGGTGGCTGTGGCCGCCGACCAGCGGCTGACGGAAGACCTGGCGCTGGCGCTGCTCAATCGTCGTGACCTGCCGCGCGAAGCCCTGGAAGAACTCCATAAGCACAAATCGCTGGCCAAGCTGCGTAAAATACAACTGGCCATTGTGATGCACCACCACACGCCGCGGCATGTTTCGGTACCTACCATCCGTCATCTTTATGCGTTTGAGCTGATGCAAGTGGCGCTGTTGCCGGCGGTCCCAGCGGACGTGAAGCGCGCGGCGGAAGAAGTGCTTATCAGCCGGATGAGCAGCATTTCGTCCGGTGAAAAATCCACTCTGGCCAAGCGAAGTTCCGGACGGGTGGCGGCTTCGCTGTTGACGGAAAAAGAAGAACGCATCATGCAGGCCGCGCTTTCCAATCCGCAGATGACGGAAATATCGATTGTGCGCGCGCTGAAAGCCGAAGCCGGGACGGAATTGCTCGCACCGGCCGTAGCGCGGCACACCAAATGGTCTTATCGCAATGACATCAAGCTGGCGCTCATCGCCAACAAGAACACACCTCTGGCCAGCATCGTACGTTTCGCCGCGGAGCTGCCGTTGAACAGTATTCGCGACCTGCTGCGTAATGCGCGCCTTTCACCTACGGCACGGGCGGGAATTCTCTCGGCGATGGACAGGAGAGGGAAGGGCGTTTAGGGATTTAGTAAATGAGTAATTTGATAGGAATTTAGTAATTGAGTAATTTGGTAATCGGGTAATTGTCGGGCCCAGGATTTGCTGGTTTTCAATTACCCAATTACCAACTTACTAAATTACGCAATTTCCAAATTGTCCTAGGCTTCAATCTCTGCCCGGCACCACCAGGGCGTCCAGTTCCAGGAATTGCTGCACGACTTCATGCTGTGATTTTTCCATCTCCGCTACGCTGCCCACAAACACCGCCTGCGCTTCATACAAAAAAACAATGCGGTCAGCCAGTTTCTTTGCCAGGCGCATATCGTGCGTTACGACAATGCTGGTCAGCTTGAGTTGTGTCTTGAGTTTCTGGATGAGGTCACCCAGCAAGGTGGCCATGAGCGGGTCCACCATGGTGGTAGGCTCGTCGTACAGGATACATTCCGGCTGTGCAGAGAGCGCGCGCGCAATGGCCACGCTGCGCTTCATCCCCGTGGAGAGGTCAGAGGGCAGCAGGTCACGCATGGGTTTCACTCCCACCATGTCTAGAAGGCCGTCCACGATCTGGAAGATCTGTTCTTCGTCCAGGTCGCGGCGCTCGCGCAGCGGGAAAGCCACGTTCTCGCCGACGGAAAGCGAATCAAACAGCGCGCCGTTCTGAAAGACCATGGTGACTTTCTTGCGGATCACTTCCATCTGAGCTTCGTTGTAGTCCGTGATGTCATGGAAGGCGACGACTACACGTCCGGAATCCGGCTTGAGAAAGCCCATGATGTTGTGCAGGGAGACGGATTTGCCTACTCCGCTTCGCCCCAGTATGCACAGCGTTTCTCCGGGGAAGACCTGGAAGCTTACGTCTGACAGCACCACGTTATCGCCAAAGGCCTTGGAGACGTGCTGGAACTCAATGTAAGGATGGCGCGGGTGCTCGTGGCCATTTTCGTCATGACCGGAGTGACCGTTGTGCTCGTGATCGGATGAATGGGCCATTGTTATGAGGTGATCAATATCCTTGCTGATTGTTGGCCAGCGCGTTCCGCTGGTTCATGATTTCTTTTCTATTAAGCGTAGCCGTGCGCGCTCCAGATCCTGGGGCGTATTGAGATTTTCAAACATCTCAGCGCTGAAGGCAAATTGCGCCATCTCGGATTCGGTGATCCGCAGTGTGCTGTCCATGGGAAACAGCGTGGCAATCTTGTAAACACCGCTTTGTAGTGCCTTTTCCGCCAGTGGCAGGAATTCCGGCGAGTAGACCGCGCAAAGCGGCTGCGTGTATCCGGCAATCTCCGCCGTAGTGACAACGGCTCCGGATTCGTGGGCGCGCCTGGCGATATAGCGCAGAAAGTCCGCGGAAAGAAACGGCGTATCCACGGCGACGATGAGATTGCAGGCTGCCTGGCTATGATTTAACGCCGCGTGGATTCCCCCCAGAGGGCCGCAGTCCGGGAAAATGTCTTCGATGACCTCAGAGCCGTAGCCGCCGTATCGCTGCTTTGATCCCAGTATGAAGACTTTGTCGGCGACCAGCCGCAACGTTGCCAGAGCATGCTCAAGCAGCGTGCTTCCGGCGAGATCAAGGGCTGCCTTGTCGGCGCCCATCCGCGAGCTTTTTCCGCCAGCCAGGACGAAGGCGGTGAGGTTGTGCGTGGTCATTGGTAGATATTGTAAGGGGTGGACGGTGTTGGCTTCAGAGAAGTGCGGGGAACCGGCAATTAGCAATTGGCAATTAGCAATTGGCCAAACCAAAACAAAAAGCAACGGCAAGAGCCAAGAGCATTCAGTGTGGCTAGGCGCTAATCACTAGCTGCAAGCGGCTAACTTATTTCCAATCCCATGATTTTCCCGGCGCCATCCAGTTCAAGTTTGCCGTCGGCTTCCAAGACGGAATCGCCGCTCAGTCCGGGCACGGTGACAAACACACGGTCCTCTACGACTTTCGCGGAATCTGTGGTGGCTACATATTGCAGAGTCTTCTTGTCACGGCAGGGTACTGGCAGGGTAAAGGCTACGTCGGCAAGCTCGCCGGTCTCGGTGAGAGAGACAGCGACTTCGATGCGATAGCTGGCTTCCGCGCCACGCTCGTTCGCCGTGGGATCGAGCGTGGGTTTGAACGAGACGTAGTACTGGAACCGTTCGTTTTCCGGATTGTATTCACCGCGCGCGACACGTAGAGACATAGAAAGGGACAACAAGGAACCGAAATTTCTATCACATCAAGCGCGTTTCGGCCACCGCTATGAGAGATGGGCAGGCTGAACGGACAGGAAGGGTAGAATCGAGGCATGAAAGTCTTTCTCACCGGAGCAACGGGTTTTGTAGGTAGCCACATGTTGCAGCGCCTGGTCAGCGAAAGACACAACGTGCATGCGCTGGTGCGCGATCCGGGCAAAGCGGCCAAAGCTGGACTGATTGGCGTGGAGTACTTGGCCGGCGACGTTGTCTCCGGCGCGGGGATTGACGCCGCTATGCAAGGTTGCGATGCCGTGGTGCATCTGGTCGGCATCATTATGGAGAAGAAAACCGGAGAAAAAGGCAGCAACACGTTTGACGCTGTCCATCACATTGGCACGCGCAACTTGGTGGAAGCCGCCAAGCGGAACGGGATCAAACGCTTTGTGCAGATGTCCGCGCTGGGCGTTCGTGTCGACGGCGTGGCTGCCTACCAGACAAGCAAATGGCTGGCGAAGAAGAAGTTCGCAAGAGCGGGATCGCGTTTTGCATTTTGCGGCCATCGCTCATCTTTGGTCCGGGAGACGGTTTTGTAACGCAGATGATGGACACGATGCGCAAGTCGCCGTTGTTTCGTCCAGTGCCAGGAGATGGCCGGCCCAAGTTTCGTCCGATTCATATTGACGACGTGACGCAGTGCTTCACGCGCGCTTTGACGACTGAGGCCGCGACGGGACAGACCATCGATCTAGGCGGAGCCGACGAACTCTCGCTCAATGAAGTGCTGACGGAGATTGCGCGTTGCGCAGGCGTTCGCAAGCCGGCAGTGCACGTCCCCATGCTGCTGATGATGATGGGCGCAGCCGTGATGCAGACGGTGCTTCCCAATCCGCCGGTTACAGTGGGCCAGCTGAAAATGCTGAAGGAAGGATCGACGTGTGACATCGGCCCCATGAAACAGATATTTGGGATTGAACCGCAGGGCTTTCACGGATGCGGGCGCGAACCAGCTCGGCATTGATGGGCAGGCGCGTTACTTAAGGGCTTCAACGTGCGGGTGCAACTCCATGGTGAATGTCGGGTTAAAATAGAAATCAGTTGAAGCGCCCAACTTCTCTGGATTTTCATGGCGGAAACGAACCGCCACTGGCCTACAAATCTTTATGCGCGGGTACATTCCTTTGGCCCGCTGACTGCATCTAAATGTCTTAGTCGCCACAGAGTTAGAGGAGCCTTGGAAATGATGATGTCGATGTCGAAAACGAGTTTGAAATATTTGTGGGTGGCAATTGCGGGTCTGGCGCTATTGGCGTCCGGTTGCTCAAAGATGAGTGGGGCGCGTCCGGACACGCAGGTGGCCGCCGACGTAAAAAACAGGATCGTCGCGGACGCGAACGTCCCCGATAAACAGGTGGAGATCAACGCCAGCAGCGGGGTGGTCACGCTGTCTGGCGCCGTGAGCAGCGATGCGATCCGCAATGCGGTGGCCAATGATGCCGCGCAAGTGGAAGGCGTAAAGACGGTAGTCAACAACCTGCAGGTGAACCCGGCGTTGGCCGCGAACACGGCCCTGCCGCAAGATACCCAAACTTCACAAAACCAGAATTCACAAAACCAAACTTCACAAAATCAGGCCCAGCAAAACCAGCAGGCCAGCAATAATCCTCCGCCACGGCCTGAAAATAGCCGGCCGTCACCGCGGCGTACGGAGCGCGCTTATCGTGAGCCAGCGCGGCGGAGCAGCAGATCAGAAGAGGGCGCCAGGAAACAAGGTGACCCCACCGATTCTGCCAACAATAATCAAAGCGGAAATCAGGGCAACAACATGGACGCCTCCAACCAGGCGCCGGCCCAACCTCCTGCTCCACCCACGCCAGCCCCGGTGCTGGCGATCACGATTCCTTCCGGCACGACCTTGGCGATTCGTTTGAATGAGGAATTGAGTTCAGAGAAGGCGCAAGTAGGCGACGTGTTCCATGGTTCCGTGTCGACGCCAGTTTCCGTTGACGGACAAGTGGTCATCCCCACGACAGCAGACGTGGAAGGCCGCGTGGTGGACGTGAAGTCCGCCGGCAGGTTCAAGGGCCAGTCTGACTTGGTGATTGAACTCACGCAAGTGTTGATGAACGGCAAACGGTACTCCGTGGTGACCGACCGCTGGAACAAGGAAGGCAGTTCGCGCGGCAAAGCCACAGGAGCCAAGATTGGCGGCGGGGCTGCGTTGGGCGCGATCATCGGTGCCATTGCCGGTGGCGGCAAGGGCGCAGCCATCGGCGCAGCCGCCGGAGCCGGAGCAGGAACCGGTGTGGCCGGCGCCACGAAAGGCCAGCAGATTATTCTGAAGCCGGAAACGGTGCTGAACTTCCAGTTGCAGAATCCGGTGTCAGTCGTCCCGACCCGGCCGCGTGACTCGATGAACTCCAACTAAGTAATCAAAAAGCCTTCGGTACCGAAGAGAATTGGAGCGTCGCATACCTGCGGCGCTCTTTTTTGTTTGCAGCCGCCAAGTGCGCGCAATCACATACGGTGGTTCTGGAGGTCTGCGTATAATCACTGCGGAAAGAGATTGTCTAAATTGACCGTCTTGCAGGAGTGAGCCTTGGACACGACACTGTTTGCGAACCTGAACATCCTGTACCTGGTGGTATTCGCCGGCATGGGATTGCTGCTAGGCAGTTTCCTGAACGTATGCATTTACCGGATGCCACGGGAGTTGTCCGTGGTGTCGCCACGTTCGGCGTGTCCCTCATGCGGAACGCCGATCGCCTTTTACGACAATATCCCCGTACTGAGCTGGGTGATTCTGCGCGGCAAATGCCGCAACTGCGGCAATCCCATTTCGCCCCGCTATGTTTTCGTTGAGTTGCTCACCGGCTTGCTTTTTGTGTTAAGTTTTTTGACCGCAGGCGCATCTCCGGCCGGCCTGAAGCTTTGCGTGCTTTCCTTCCTTCTTCTAGGACTGGTCTTTACCGACGCGGAAACCAAACTGCTCCCCGACCTGCTGACGAAGCCGGGTATTGTGCTGGGGCTGCTATTCAGCTTTTTCGTCGCCGTGGAAGGTCCGGCCACATACTTCCTACGTGACCTATCACCACGCTGGCTTTCGGTTTTAAATTCCGTTTCCGGCATGTTGTTGGGCGCGGCTTTTATTCTGGGTATTGCGTTGCTCTATGAAGCCGTGCGCGGCGTGGAAGGCATGG
>JANXPR010000580.1 GCA_025357215.1 Acidobacteriaceae bacterium
GACGATGAAGGCCGCAAGTTCGATCCCAAAGGCAACCTGCGCGATTGGTGGACGGAAGAAGACGGCAAGGAATTTGAAAAACGCGTCAGCTGCGTGGCCGACGAATATTCCAGCTTTGTCTCCGTGGACGATATCCACCTGAACGGAAAACTTACGCTGGGCGAAAATACCGCCGACAACGGTGGCGCGCGCATCGCGCTGATGGCCATGCATGACATGATGACCGCCAACAAACAGGACCCGGAAAAAAAGATCGACGGCTTCTCGCCCGACCAACGCTTCTTCCTGGGCTTTGCCCGCGTGTGGTGTGAAAACAATACTCCGGAAATTTTGCGGCTTGGCGCGCGCGTTGATCCGCACTCGCCCGGTCACTGGCGCGTGAACGGAACCGTACGCAACATGCCGGAGTTCCAGAAAGCTTTCGGTTGCAAAGCCGGACAGCCCATGGTCCCAGCAAACGCCTGTCGCGTGTGGTAACACCGTCTGGAGTGACTCGTTACTTGTGCGCTCGAGAAGTTTAGACAAGAAGACTAGCGAGGCATGTTCGATTAAGACTGAAAAATCTACGCCACTTTTTGGAATGCACCAGGAATGCACAAAGGGTGGCGCACTTTCGTCAGCCAACATGTCTACGATCCAAATTGGTCCGCGATTAACTTCTCTCGATCTGTTGTGCGGTGAGCGAAAAAGAACGCGGACATTGGATTTTTTAATGAAGTCCTAATGCAGACTTAAGCTGAGGCGATTAGCGTAGCTTGGGAAAAGATTGTGACCGCTTATTGGGGAAGGCAACTGGGCTAGGTCTTTAAGTTCAGAATATTTGTTGGATTTTTGGGGATCAGAAGCTGAGGCCGTCCCAGGCGAGTTGTCTTCCTGCCAGCGGACTTCCGCTTATTCACAGGTTTGATTTTTGGCCAGCCTGACTCTCCTTACGTCTCTGCAAATCGATGTGATGGTTGGGGGCGCTCTGGCATCGGTCAAACTCCTCGGCTCAGCGACAACGACCCCCCGCTAGTTGTTGCCGCTACGGCGAGGTTTTTGCCCTGTACCCACGTGATCCGGCTCACGCCGTCCGTGAACAGGCCAGGGCCATGGAAACGGTATTAAGCGACTACGGCGCGATTTTTGGAACAAGGCTTTGCGGCCCTCCCCCAAAAAACGTGTCGCCGTGACTGTGATCAGCGTATGGATGCGTACGGGACTCGTTCCGCGCCGTCCGTCGCACGGTCCAGTGCCACGGATACAAGTTTCCTGATCAGTCTGCGCTCAGCGCAGTTCCTCCACCAGAAGAGGCTGGCGATTTGCCCCGCCAGCCTCTTTCGTTATTTACGGCAAAAAAAACAGGCCGGCGTCTTTCGCCAGCCCGCTTTTCCTCACCGTCCGCGAGGCAATTACCGCCCCTGGTCATCGCTCCGCGGCTCTAGTCAGCTTGTTGTGGACGTACAAATGCCTGAACACACAAATGCCAAGCGGCTTTTTCGCGCCGCGTGGTTCTTGAATTAGTGTTTGGGGGAACGTTGACGTTACAGAATTTTTTTAGAAGACAGCCGTGACTGCTTAGCACCTTAAGCGATGGGCTTATTAAAGGAAGGGCTTACGCTCCGTGAATCATCCCGGCTATAGCCGCCACCACCATGAGCCATATGGGATTAACGCGCGACGAAAACAGTACCACTGTGCTAATCGCCGCCAACGCCATCGTCAGTGGATCGA
>JANXPR010000011.1 GCA_025357215.1 Acidobacteriaceae bacterium
GGCGCCGACGACTACATCACTAAACCCTTTAGTCCGCGTGAACTGGTAGCGCGCGTGCGGGCCGTGATGCGGCGCTTTGAACAGCCCATCATCAGCAGCATCGTTACCCCTGACTTCGAACTGGACAAAGACTCCATGTCACTCACGGTCCGCGGCACACTGGTGGAAGTTACCGCCACGGAATTCCGCCTGCTGCATTTTCTAGCGTCGCATCCCAGCCGCGTCTTTACCCGCGATCAAGTGCTGGACGCCGTGTGGCGCGACATGTCTTTTGTCACGCCGCGGTCAGTGGATGTCTACATCAGGCGGCTGCGCGAAAAGATTGAACGCGACCCGGAAGACCCGCAGTATCTGCGAACGGTACGCGGCGCTGGTTACAAGTTTGAGGTCGCGAAATAATGCGCAACCGCGTCTTCCTGAAAGCCATGGCAGCTTTCGTGGTGGTGATCGCCGTGGCCACGCTTACTCTGGATTTCAGCATCCGGCGTACGTGGGAAAGCTCCCTGCACAACGATATTGAAAAGCTGCTGGTGCAAAATGCCGAGGGCTTTGCACTGCGCGTCCAGAATGACCACGAGCATTCGTTGCAACAGATGGCGGAAGAAGAATCAAAGATCACCGAGACGCGGACAACCATCATCGCTCGCGATGGCGTGGTGCTGGCCGATTCGGAAGCCGATCCCAAGACCATGGAGAACCATGCCGGACGTCCGGAAGTGGCGGCAGCGTTGAAAGGCACAAAAGGCGCAGCGACGCGGCTTAGCCATACAGTCGGCGTGGAGTTTTTGTACGTCGCGGTGCCCAGCGGCGGTAAGGTCGTTCGCCTGGCGTATCCGCTGGCGACTTTTCAACAACATCTGGACGCAATCCGCGGCACGCTACTACGCGGCACGGCCTGGGCGCTGCTGTTTGCGCTGGTCCTGGCGATTGCGGTGGCGCAAAACGTGTCTACGCGCTTGCGGCGCATCGTAAAATTTGCGGAACAAGTGGCGGCCGGTGATCTTTCCGCGCGCATCGCGGCGCGCAGCGGAGACGAAATTGGCCAAGTGGCCCGGGCGCTGGACAAGACGGCACGGCGTTTGGAAGAAAACTTCGCCAGCGTTCGCGAAAGCCGGTTGCAACTGGAAGCCTTGCTGAACAGCATGACGGACGGTGTGATCGCCGTCTCGCCGGAAATGAAAATCCTGTGGGCCAACCAAGCCATCACGCGCATGGTCCACCAGACAGCGCGAATTGGCAGCCCGGTCACGGAGCTCATCCGCCATCCGGATTTTCTTTCGACCTTGCGCGCGGCGCTTGCGTCCAGACAGCGGGAGAGCGCGATTGCGGCGTCGCTGGTTGGACGGCGGTCGTTCTCAATTACCGCCGAGCCGCTACCTGATGGCGGCGTGGTCACGGTGTTGCACGACATTTCCGAAATCGAGCGCGTGGAAAAAACGCGCCGCGACTTCATCGCCAACGTCTCGCATGAGTTGCGCACGCCTCTCACGTCAATCCGCGGATACGCGGAAACGCTTCTGGACTCCGACGACATCGGCCATGGCGACGTTCGGGAATTTCTACAAGTGATCCGCCGTAACGCGGAACGCATGGGCCGGCTAACGGAAGACCTGCTGGTACTGGCGCGTGTGGAGTCTGGCGAAGAAAAGCTGGATATACGACCGCACCCGGCGCACCAGCTGGTCGCTGAAGCCGCCAGCTCCATGCAAGAGTCCGCTAAAACCGCAGAAGTTGAAATCAGCGTGGGGACCATCCCGGAAGCTGAGGTCCTGGCGGATTCCTACGCGATGCATCAGGTGTTTGCCAACCTGATCAGCAATGCGCTGCGTTATGCGGAAGGCGGAAAGAAGGTCCTGATCGGCGCGGAAGAACATCCTGGATCGGTGGAATTTTACGTTCAAGATTTCGGTCCGGGCATTGCTTCAGAACATCTGCCGCGCATCTTTGAAAGGTTCTACCGGGTGGACAAAGCGCGCTCACGCGAGAGCGGCGGCACCGGACTGGGGCTGGCCATTGTGAAGCATATTGTGCTGAACCACGGCGGCACGGTGCGCGTGGAAAGCAGCGTGGGACACGGGTCCACTTTCTTCTTTTCCCTGCCTAAAGCCTGAGAGTTGACATTTTCCGTCCATCACCTAACCAACATGTATTCATACGGTTGGCGCGATCACGCTAAGGCCTAAGACCTGTTTTCATTCTCTATTCATGTTCCTTTCATCCATTTGTAACAAAGCTTCCCTATAAGTTCGGTGCACCTAGAACATTACTGACACTTACTTTGAGGAGGCACTGATGCGGCTCAATTTGATCGCTGCGTTGATTTTGGCTTTGATGGTAGGAAGCGCGTCCGCTGAGACCAACCTGAACGGCGCCGGCGCAACTTTCCCTAACCCTATTTATTCGAAATGGTTCAGCGAATATCACAAGCTGCACCCTGACGTTGCGATCAACTATCAGTCGATCGGCAGCGGCGGCGGAATTAAACAAGTACAGACGGGGACGGTGGATTTCGGCGCCAGTGACGGCCCGGTGTCCGACGAGCAGCTGGCGCAGACGCCATTCAAGCTCCTGCACATTCCCACCGTTCTGGGCGCGGTTGTGCCCACGTACAACGTTCCGGGCGTGAGCTCGG
>JANXPR010000013.1 GCA_025357215.1 Acidobacteriaceae bacterium
CCCCGTTTATCAAAATTAGTCGCTAGCGGCTAGCCGCTAGTAGCTGGTTTTTCTCAAACGTCCCCACAAACGCGCTGCGCTTGTCGTGGAGTTCCCACACAATGTTCAGGTCCTTGCCGCGGTACTGGTCGGTTATGGCCACGGCGGGCATGGCGTGCGTGGTGGCGGTGAGCGGCGGATAAAAAGTATCTTCGTTGCCGCAGAGATGGTCTTTGTCTCCGATGGCGCGCGTTTCCACGGTGACGAACTCGCCGGCACGCAGCCGGGCGCGCGCGCTGTGAGCGGCCAGTACTTCCATGTCAATCTGCGTATCCACCACGCGGACGACGTTGTGCAGCAGTTCGCCGCCCATGTCCTGGGCAAAATTTAGAAGCGCTTGGCGCTGGAGCGGTGTGGCGTTCTGGTCGACAAAGAGCACGGACTTGGCGGGATACGGCGTGCTGTACGGATCGCCCAGCGTCGCCTTCGCTTTGATGGCGCCGACCACGGTGAGTCCGGCGAGCGAAACTCCGTCCCACTTCCCTTCCGTGATGTGCCAGGCCACGATGGCCTCATGGCCGGTGAGATTCACTTCGCCGTTGGCAAAGCACTGGCCAACGTAGACGTCCGCACTGCGGGTTTCGAGGTATTGGCCCTTGATGGTCGAAGAAACGATGGTGGTAGGAACGCTGGTCGCAGAGGCGCTCGGCGAAGCCGGCTTGACGGAGGCGGGACGCACGCCTTGTTGGGCCAAAGCGGAGAAGCAAAAAACGCAAAGCGAGACTAGGATGAGAACGGTCTTACGCATGGGGAACTCCTGAGGAATATTGTAATCCCGGCGCGCAAGCCGTTCACCGTTTTGTGATGGTGCCAAAAGACGAAAGGCAGGGTTTCCCCTGCCTCCCAATTGACTTCCCAAACCTCGCACCAATTCGCGCCGATTCGCCGCTGAATTTTCCTGATCAGTGTTAATCAGTGCAAATCAGTGGTGAGGTCTTACTTGCTGGCTCCGCAATGGCAGCCGCGCGCGCCGGAGCAGCAGTTGCCCGGTTCGGCGACTTTGCCGTCAGGACCAATGCAGGTTTGGGTCATGCCGCACCAGAACAGGCCGTCACCGGAGCGCGGCACGCTGGGGTCAGGGTCGGCCCATATGTACTGGCTCTTCCAGTGGAGCGACGAGCACAAGCCGGGACGTTCGGTGTTAAAGCGATCAGATGGATTGCTCATGCGTTCCCTCCCGAAGCCGCCAGAATCGCGCGCTTAACAGCCACGCGGGCCAGTTGAATTTTGTGTGAGTTGTGTCCCAGACTTTTCGCCTTGGAGACGGCTGCTTCCGCCGCTTTATCGGCCGTGGCCTGCGTGATGGCTTTGCCCATCAACTCTTGCGCGGCTTCTTGCGAAACCCAGGGAATCGGGGCCACGTGTCCCATGACGACTTTGGCGGTCTGCACGGTGCTGGCGTTCATGGTGAGAGCGACTGCTGCCGTGACATAAGGCCAGTCAAAAGCTTCCTTCTGGCGAACTTCATAGTGTCCGGCGCGTACTACCGGAAGCTTGCTGAGCAACGTAACGCCGGTGACAATTTCGTCCGGACGCAAGTTATGTTCGCGCTCGCCTTCGCTCTGGGGAATCATGAAGAACTTTTCCAGAGGAAGTTCACGAATGCCGCGTGGCCCCATGATGTTGACGACGGCGCCGTAGGCGATAAGCACCGGAGCGACTGTTGAAGGGCTCACGAACAATGCCGGACCGTTGTTGCCCAGGATGGCGTGATAGCGGTTGTCGCCTTCCAGGACCATCGACTTGCCTTCGTGCTGAGCGAGCAAGCCGTGTCCGCCGCGGAAATACCAGCAGCGTGGACGTTGGCACAAATTCCCGCCGATGGTAGCCACGTTGCGGATTTGCGGGCTGGCCGCTTCCCCGGCGGCCATGGCCAATACCGGATAACGTTCCCGGATTTCGGCAGCGGCGCTGATTCTATCCAGCGTGACCAGCGCGCCAATGTGCAGGAAGTCTTTCTCATTGCTGATGGCGTGCATCCCGGCAACCTGCTTGATGTTGACCAGGCGTTTGGGTGTGACGATTTCGTCCTTCATCAACGAAAGAAGGTCGCTGCCGCCGGCCAGGATTTCAACTTCACCCCAGTCCTTGCCCAGCAGACGCAAGGCATCTTCTTTGGTGGTGGGAGATGCGTAATCAAACGCTCGCATGGTTGCCTCCTGCGGTATTGAGCGCCGCGACAACGCGGTCTGGTGTGATTGGAACGAACGGCACGCGGACGCCCACGGCGTTGGCCACGGCATTGGCAATGGCCGCCATGGGACCAACCGTCGGCGGCTCGCCCAGGCCGATGGGCCCACGCTCGTCATAGCCTTTGCCGGTCATCATGTGGACGACCAGTTCGCCGACGTCGCCGATGCCGGCCAGGCGGTAGAAGTCCATGTTGGGGTTGAGCATGCGTCCGGTGATGGGGTCCATGATCCGCTCTTCATAAAGCGTGGTGGCAATGCTCATGATCATGGCGCCGTACACCTGGCTCTCCGCGGTCTTGGGATTGATGATCAACCCGCAATCCTGCACCACGACCATTT
>JANXPR010000019.1 GCA_025357215.1 Acidobacteriaceae bacterium
GGAGGCGTCGCTTCAACTGGAAGCGAAGGCGACTGCGCACAGCGTACGGCGATTCGTCGTTCTGCTCAAGCACCGCCGTCGATTCGGAAGAAGGGACATCCACTGCCTGCAGACTGGGCCGGTCGTAAGAGACAGTCCTACACTGCAGCGCCTCGAGGTGCTGTCGGGGATTCAAGGAGAACGATGGCAAATAACACGAACCTGGTGGCGATCGGCGGGCGAAGCTCGATTGAGCTTGACAAAAAACCAATTGGGCTAGAATAGAGAATGGCATTGTCCGGTCGCTATGCGCGACCGGGGTTTGCGTCCTGCTAGTCTGTTTAGGCTTCACCACTCCGTTGCAGGCGAACCGGAACATCTGGTTTGCCATTCGATGGAGCCTTGGTGGAGGCGTCGCTTCAACTGGAAGCGAAGGCGACTGCGCACAGCGTACGGCGATTCGTCGTTCTGCTCAAGCACCGCCGTAACGAAATGCCGCCTGCATCCGAAGTTTCTCCGCAGGCGGCAATACCTCAAAACATGAAATCCAAGTCTGCTCTCTGGACCATTTCCGACAAAGAATTCCTTCTCAGAGCCTGGAAACAGATTTCGAAGCGCAACAAGCTATCCAAAGGCTTGGATAACGTTACGATCAAGGTGTTCAAGAGCCGCTTGGATGAGAATCTAGCAGACATTAGCATACAGCTCAGGACTGACTCGTATGCGTTCAACAAACTCCGAGCGCACGCCATCAACAAGCCGGGCTCCGCAAAACCACGACCTCTTCAAATAGCGAGCGTTCGAGATCGCGTGGTAATGAAGGCAATCGCTATATTTATTGAGCCGGCATTTCGACGTTTTGACCTTGAATGTAGTTTTGCGTTCATCAAGAACCGTGGGGTGAAATCGGCCATCGACCACATTCACTGCCTCGTCGAAAAAGGCAATAACTTCTATTTTGAGGCGGATATCATTAACTTCTTCGGACAAGTGGACCGGAAAGTATTGTGGCGGATGTTCTCTAGTCGTGTGCGCCGCCAAACAAGTTTGTTGCCCCTTCTTGAGAAGTGCTTCAATTTGGAATTAGAGGATCTCGAAAGTCACGAACTCGAATTCCAAAACCTTTTTCTCGGTGCAGACTCAGGAATACCACAGGGTGGTGTCCTATCTCCCATGCTCGCGAATTTTTATCTCCATGAATTTGACCGAAGAATGCTGCAGCATGGATTCAACTTGGTGCGATATGCAGACGATTTCGTGGTTATGTGCGACACGTTAGAGAAGGCAAGGCAAGCTCATGACCTCGCCAAGCAGACTTTAAAGACTCTTGGCTTGGACATTCACCTTCTCGGCGTGCCGGACTCGAAAAGCAAAATTGGTAATTTCTCAAAAGATCATCTGGTGTTCCTCGGTGTCCGATTCGAGGGAAAAGAAGTCCTTCCAGCGGACAAGATCGTAAAAAGATTCAAATCAAAGGTCGAAGAAGTTCTAAAACCAAACAGTGGTACCAGCCTCTTTAAGACACTGCAAAGGCTTTCGAACCTGATAAACGGTTGGGGTAAATGCTACAAAAACATGCGTGTTGTAAATATTTATTTAGAACTCGACACGTTCATCAAGACAGCGGTGGAAAAATATCTGGAGCAACTAGGAGTACGGTTGCTGGGCAGGAATCACCGCAAGCAAATGAAGTTTCTCGGAATACCCTCCTTGACAGCGATGGTTGAATACGCAAGAAAGAAAACGTAAACAGGGACAGGAAATGCGCCCTCGGCTCTAACCGCTTTACGCAAAAGGATTGAAAACTCACCCATGGCAAAAATCAAGTCCTTCATTCAGCCGCTCCGCCTCTATAGATACCGCTCAGTGAAAAACCTCGATCGAGAGCTTGAGGCAATAAAGGAAACCTACCTTCACTGCTCATCATTTGAAGCCCTGAACGATCCAATGGAAGGTCTATTCGCCCTAGGCCGACGGTTGAGAAAAAACGGAGATTCTGGCGACTTAAGAGATGCAATAGTCAGCAACAAAGCTCGGATTGGAATCTGCTCTTTCAGCGAGACTTACGACCACCCGTTGATGTGGGCGCACTATAGACCGAGCCCAGCTTGTAGCCCCACTCGTGCGATTGCGGCGAGACTTCATCGCGCACGGTCTTGCTCATGGCGTGGCGGGTCTGCAGCATGTCCGCCAGTTTCATGTTGCTGAGGCAGCGCACGGTGGAGTTGCCCACGTTGGCGGCCAGCGAGCCGCGCGGGTCGGCGTTCTTGAAGAGGAACGCCACCGGATCACTGATGAACATCTCATACCAGATGCCGATGCCCATGGGCGCGCCTTCTTCCGAATTCACCGGCGCAGAGCGCTGGTACTGCTGGTCCATGCGCATGTCCAGTACGTAGAGCTTGCCCAGCCAGCGGACGATGGGCGCCTTGAGTCCGAGTTTGAAGAGCAGGATGTGCAGGCCCGGCTCGTCGATGACGGCGGCGACCTTGCCGAAGAGGACGTAGACGTAGCACTGGCCTTCTTCGACAACAGTATAGAGGCCGAACATGCGCAGCAGCGCGAAGAACAGCGGAACAGCAAAGAAGCTGAGAATGAATGTGGCGAACGCGGCTATGAGAAAGCTCATCGTTTTGTCTCCTGCACAACTTGCTGCGCCTGGCTAAACAAACCGAGCCGCACGTTGCGGACGTACGCGCGCAATGCGCCTTCGCCGATTTTCTTCAGGTCAGTCAACTGGCTGGCCAGTGAAACCAGCGGCTGCACTTCCGCCTGCGCCTTGAGCGTTTCAATCTCAGCGGCGCGCTTGGATTGTTCGATGCGCTGGTCGGCGCCGGCCTGCGCCAGACTGATGTCCGACGAAACCATGTTGTGCGCGGTGTTGATGGCGGCCAGCGCGGACTCGACGTCCGATGGCGGATCGATTTCGGTGATGAGCGAAGCGTCCAGCACGATGCCGTACCGCGCTTCCGACGACCGGCACTCCTGCATCATGTGTTCGTTCAGGTCACGCAGGTTCTTGCGAAGATCGTTGATGGAGATGGCGCCGCCGGCGGCAATCGCTCCGGCGTTGGGATCGGGCGGCGCTTCAAACGTTGCCACGCGCTCGCGCAACACGGAAATGAAGTAGCCCATGACATGAGCGATGGGAAATTTCACTCCGAACAGGTACGCATAAAGATTGCGCTCAGAAACGCCATAACGGATTTGTCCGGTGAGCCCGGTGTTCAGCTGGTCCTTGGTGACGGCTTCCACCATGGTGCCGCCTTTGTTGGCGGAAGGCGTTTCCGGATCGAAAGCCATGCTGACCGTCTGCGTGGCCACGGAAACTTTGTAGATCTTTTGCCAAGGCAGCTTAAAGTACGGTCCGCCGGGCTGAATGACCCGCACTTGCGGATACTTGTAACGAAGTTTTTCTTCGTCGTTGAGCGCGTCGGCAATGGGCAGCATGGTAGTGAAAGCGCCCTGGATGCGTTCGGCGCGTCCAAACGTGGTTTTTACGGCACGTTCGCTCTGGTTCACGGTATAAATTCCGCCAACCACGCAGCGCGCTACAAACCACGCGCCGAAGCCGATGATGATTCCAATCAGAATGTCCATGGGACGAGTTTCCTTGGATCGCTTGAACGTAGATAACTTGAACTTGGACAGCTTGAACTTGGACAGCTTGAACTTATCTAGCTTTACAGGCGGGGACATTGTACATGCTTCACAATAAGCGTAGTTTGTCATCGCAACAAAACTACGGCGCAAACAATCCGGTAAGCGTCGCGTCTAACCTGAGTCGTCTGGAAGGAACCGACACACTATGAGCCTTACCAATTTGGCCAAGACAATGCCCAAAGTTTGCTTCGCCGCACTGCTGTTCGTACTCATGTTCGCTGGTTCGCCGCTTTCGGCCGTCTTGGTCGCGCCCAACGACTTGAAAGTTGACAAGAACCATTCGACCGTCGGATTCCGCATCGGCATCATGAACGGTCTTTCTGAAGTGACAGGCAAGTTCAGTGACTTTGATATTGCGCTGGCCTGGGACGCCGCTGACCCAACGCGGTCCACGGTGAAAGCCGAGATCAAAGCCGCTAGCATCAAGACCGGCATTGACGCTCGCGACGCTGACTTGCGCACCGCCGCATTCTTTGACGTCGAAAAATTTCCTACGCTCACTTTTCAAAGCAAGAGCGTCGTGAAGAAAGACGGTCACTACCTGGTGACCGGTGACTTTACGATGCACGGCGTCACCAAAGAAGTCACGCTCGATGTGTTGCCGACCGGCGAAGTCAAATCGCCAAAAGACATTTTGCGCGGATTCAAAGCGACGCTCCGGCTGAACCGCACCGACTTCGGCATGAAATGGAAACACTCCGCCGTGCCCGATTACGTTTCTGACTTCGTGGAAGTGGAGATCAACATCATCGCCCGCGAAGCACTGGCTGCGCCCAAAACGCCGTGAGGCCAGTTACGGCCCGCGATCATTTAGGAAGTCCGGCGCTTACGCTGTCGAGCGTGCCGAGTCTATGGATAGAGTTGTAGGTGTCAGGGCTTGAAACAATGAAGAAAACAACAATACGTGCAAGTGTCATTCAGAGAATCGTCGTGCCAGGAATCGTCGCCGCATTGACCGGTGTGATGTTCGTCGCGATCCTGGGCGCGTCCTCTGCGAAAAGAGAAGCGGCGAAAGGCGACGCCGTCGCGCCCGCTTCGCTGACGCCCGGTTCGCTCACTATCAAGGACGAGCGTGCTATCAAGGCCACCATCGAGGCCTATCGCACCGCGTGGCTGGCTAACGACGAAAAAGGTGTGCTCAAAACCTTTACTTCTGACGCCATACTCATGCCCGCCCATGGAGCGGCGGCCGTGGTCGGGATCGGCGAGATTCGGAAATATTGGTTCACTCCCGGCGGACCTCCGGTCACCATCAACGAACTCAACATCACCGTGGACCAGATCAACGGCAACGGCACGCTGGCTTATGCCCGAGGGTTCGACGGCGTTGCCTGGTCCTGGACCGAAAACGGCAAACTGCGCAAACATTCCCACCCGGGAACTTACCTGAACGTGATGAAGAAGCTGCCTGACGGTTCGTGGCGCATCCAGGTCAACATGTGGGACGATGGTCCCGAGAAAGTGGAATAAAGTGCGTTCGCGCGAATCGGTCTTTGTTTTTTAGCTTCGCCGCAAAGGGTGGGTAAAAAAATGCTCAGGGTTTTCTTTCAGCGCAACAGTCTTGCCCGTCCGCCCCGTCGCGACTATCATTCCCCGCATGAAAACACTGGCAGCTTTCACGTTACTGTTCGCCTTGGCCGCTTTCGGGCAGCCCGCCGCTTTGCAACAACAGGTCAACGCCGTCGTGCCGGAAGCTCATGCGCTCTACCTTGAGCTGCACCAGCATCCCGAACTATCCGGCCACGAGACGTGGACAGCCGAGAAGTTCGCCGGCAAGCTGCGCGCACTGGGTTATGAAGTGACGGAACACGTGGGCGGCACCGGCGTGGTGGCCGTGATGAAGAACGGCACAGGCCCAACGGTGATGCTGCGCACCGAGCTCGACGGGCTTCCAGTAACCGAGGAAACCGGCCTGGCTTACGCCAGCAAAGTCCACGCCAAGGATGACAATGGCCGCGAAGTCGGCGTGATGCACGCCTGCGGACATGACGTGCACATGGCCACGATCTTTGGCACGGCCACCATCATGGCCAAGAATAAGGATACGTGGCACGGCACGCTGCTGCTCATCGGCCAGCCTGCGGAAGAAACCATTACCGGCGCCAAAGGCATGATCGCCGATGGCTTGCTCACCAAGTTCCCGCGTCCGGACATCGGTGTGGCCATGCATGATGAAAACGGCATCGCCGTGGGCCAGATCGGCATCTCGCCGGGCTACTCCAAGGCCGCCGCCGATTCGCTGCGCATCACCGTTTACGGCAAAGGCGGACACGGCGCGCGTCCGGAATCAACGATTGATCCGGTGCTAATCGCCGCCAGCATTGCCGTGCGTTTGCAGTCGATCATCGCCCGCGAAATTCATCCCGGCGACGCCGCGGTGATCACCGTCGGCTACATCCAGGCCGGCACCAAGAACAACATCATCCCCAATGAAGCGCAGATGGGCTTGACCGTGCGCTCGTACAAGCCGGAAGTCCGCAAACATTTGTTGGCATCGATTGAACGCGTGGCCAAAGCGGAAGCCATGGCCAGCGGCGCGGAGAAGATGCCGCTCGTGGAAGAATACGAATCGACCTCGGCGGTCTACAACGATCCGGTGCTCACCCAACATCTGGTCAGCGTGCTGGAACCGGTCGTGGGCAAAGGCAACGTCGTAAAAGAAGACCCGCTGATGACCTCAGAGGATTATTCGATGTACATCGAACAGGGCATTCCATCTTTCTACTTCACGCTCGGCGTTGCCGACCCAAAGAAACTTGCCGCCACTCGAGCCAGCGGAAAAGAAATGCCTTCCAACCATTCTCCGCTGTTCGCTCCGGAAGCCGAACCGGCTTTGCATGTGGGCATCGCCGCGCAAGTCACCATCCTGCGCGATCTGCTGAAAGGCAGTTCGGCGGATGTGAAGAAAATAACGGAGACAGCTAGCCGCTAGCTGCTGGCTCTTAGCGCTTGGCCATTGGCTTTTGGTATTAGGTTCTTGGCGTTCTCGTGTGAATACTCGCTTCTAGGGAAAGCCTCCACATGTTGAACCAACTATGAATAGCCAAGAGCCGCGCTCTTAGCGCAAACTCACTTCCGGCTCCACCGACATCCCCGGCCGCAAGCGATGATCAGAGTTCTCGCCCGGCTCCAGCACAATCCGTACCGGAACGCGCTGGACAACTTTTACGTAGTTGCCCGTCGCATTTTCCGGAGGCAACAGAGCAAAGCGCGATCCTGTGGCGCCGGCCAGTGAGTCCACGTGGCCAACGTAGCTGCGCCCTGACGAATCCGCATGGATCGTAACTTTCTGTCCCGGCTTCATCTTGCGCAACTGCGTTTCCTTGAAGTTCGCGGTGATCCAGATGTCGTCCACCGGAATAATCGTCAACAACTGTTGTCCTGGCTGGACGCGCTGTCCGGATTCCACCGTCTTCCTGCCGACGATCCCGCTCACCGGCGCGATGATTTTTGTGTAACCCAGGTTGAGTTGCGCTGTCGTGAACAATGCGCGGGCGCGTTGCGCATCCGCCAGAGACGCAGCCGCTTTCGCCCGTGACGACGCCACCTGCTGCGGCGCCGATTCCGCGGAACGCACATCAGCTTTCCGTTGTGCCAGCCGGCTCTCGGCCTGGCTGATTCGCTTCTGTGCCGCGACACGGTCAGCTTGCGCGGCTGCAACTGCCGAACGGTCCGTGGACGATTCGGTGGCCACGCGGTCATATTCTGACTGCGAGATTTCGCGCTTGGCCAGCAGCTTTTCGTAGCGCTGACGATCGGATTCGGCGCGGATAAAATTCGCTTCCGCCTGGGCCAGCCGCGCCTCCGCAGCCTGTAACGACGCGCGCTCAGACGCCACCGAGTCTTCCGCTTCCGTTACAGCAGGTTTGGATTGGTCAAGCCGGCCGGTGCTGCTCGATGACGTGACAGTAATGTCGTCCGTGGCCGCGGAGGCATTCGCTTTTAGCCGGTCAAAGTCGGCTTGCGCGCGGTCAAACTCGGCTTGGTAATCCGCGGGATCTATTTCGGCAATCACCGTGCCGGCTTCCACGTAATGATCGTCTTCCACCTGCGGGTTCACGCGGATGATGGTTCCGCTAATTCGCGCGCTGATGGGATGAAGATGGCCGTCAACCTGCGCGTCGTCGGTTGTTTCATAGGACCCAAAGTAGATCCACGCGCCTGTGGCCAGCGCAACTACGACGACCAGCGCCACAAAGCCTACTGTCTTGCGGTAGTGCTTCAGCGTCGCCAGCAATCCTGGCCGGCTTTCCGGCGCAGGCTCCGGCGCGGGTGCGCTCGGTTTTTCCGGGGGCAATGCGTTCGCGCCGGTTGGTTCCATATCTTCTATTTCTAATTCTAGCGGTTTCGGTTGGGCTGCCATGTTCAATTTCCCCCTAGATACTGGTTTGCATTTTTCTGCGCAACACCCATCGCCCGCAGCAACGCCAGCTTGGCCAAGTTATGCGCGAACAAGCTGGAGATGTAATTCTCGCTGGCAGCGGCAACGTCGTGTTGTGCCTGGATCACTTCAAGATTGTTGGTCACACCGTTTACAAAACGGTCGCGTGCCTGTTCCAGAGTTCGCTGAGCGAGCTGGGTGTTCTTTTCGGCCACGCGCACCGCGCTGTCCGCCGCGTTCAAGTCTGTGAAAGCGTTGCGGACTTCGTAGTCCGCCGGTAAACACCGGCAACGTAACCGTTGCCACCATGGAATACGTGGCGGTGGAGTGGTTAAGGTTGGTTCCGATGCTGCCGTAGTAGCCATTCACGCTCACGCCCGGGACGCGTTCAAATTGCGCCGCGCGTTTGCTCAATCGTGACGCGTCTGCCGTGATGCGCGCGCTCTTGATGTCCGCTCGATCGGTCTGCGCTTGATGGAGTGACGCGTCCAGGTCGCCGCCCGACCAGGTCTGATAGCCGGCTTTGGTAGCCAGGTTGAACTTCTGTCCGCTCGGCAAACCGATAATCCTGCCCAGCGTGAGCTTGTCTTTTTCCAGATTGGCTTCGGCCACAATCAATCGTTGCTCGCTGGTTTGCTTCTGCACTGTCGCACGGAAGCCTTCTATGTCTGCTGCCAACCCTGCCTTCACGCGGGTTTGCGTCTGGTCTTCCAACTCACGCGCCACATCAAGCTCGGCTCGCGCTGAGCCGACTCTTGCTTCACTGGACTGGACTTGAAGATATGCGGTGCCGACAGCCAGCGCGACAACGTTGCCTGCGTCTTGCAGAGAGAATTTTGTTGCTTCTTCCGCCTGCTTCGACGCCCGGTACTGATACAGCGAATTCAGATTCAGGCCATTGTCAGAAAACGTCACGTAACTTTCCTGATAGCTGAACTGCCCCGTTGAAGCCGGAATGCCGGGGATTTTCAATCCAATGGCCACGCGGCTCAGATCGTC
>JANXPR010000038.1 GCA_025357215.1 Acidobacteriaceae bacterium
TGCTCAAGACGCTGGAAGAAAAAGAGCGCGTGGCGGAACTGCTTTCCGCCTATCTGGACACTCGTCAGGAAGCCGTGCGGGTCGTCATCGGACTGGAAGACACGGTCCCGGAGATGCGCAACTTCGTGCTGATCGGCGCGCCCGCCCATGTGGGTGGCGAAATGCGTGGATCGCTGGCCGTGATCGGTCCCACGCGCATGGACTACCAGCACACCATAACGGCCGTTTCTTACATCGCGCAGCTTTTTGACAAGCTGCTGAATGAGAACGCCTAAAAAGCGGAGTGCTTGAAAAACTAGACCGCTTGAAAACGATTACTTGAAAAACGATTGCTTGAAAAACGAGAACGTGTGAAAAAGATTCCAATCAGAAAACCGGGTTCCAGTGACATGAGTACGTCAAAAGGACAAGCAGAAATGCCCGTCGCCGAACAGGTGAGGCATGCAACAGAGGTAAGCGCAGCGGCTTCAGTAACGGAACAAGAACTGCCTGCCGCCGATCCGCGTGACGGGTTTGTGGAAACAGAGCCAGCCGGGCAGCCGGCAGCCAAGTCAGGCGTAACGGAAATTCGCTCAGCGGATTCCGAAATAGAAAAGCTTCGCTCAGAGCATGACACGCTTCTCGATCGTCTGGCTCGCCTGCAAGCCGAGTTTGATAACTATCGCAAGCGCGCCGCCAAAGAAAGCGCTGACTTTCGCGATTACGCCGTGGCTGACGCCGCCCGCACCATTCTTCCCGTAATCGACAGCTTCGGACTGGCCATCAGGAACGCTGACGCTCATCCCGAAGACTTCCGCAAGGGCGTGGAACTGATCTACAAGCAGATGCAGGACGTCCTGCAAAAGCTCAATGTCCAGCGAGTGCCGGCGCAGGGCGAACCGTTTGATCCGCGCGTGCATGAAGCCATTGAGATGGTGGAAAGCGATGCCGTTCCCGACCATCACGTTCTAGAAGAACTACAGGCCGGTTATCGCATCAAGGACCGTTTGCTGCGTCCGGCCATGGTGCGCGTGGCCAAAAAAATCGGGTGATCGCGCGTGATCTGGTGATCTTTTCGCTTTTGCCTTTTTGCAAGACTTACTGTTTTGCGCCTCAACACTGTTTCATCAATGCGTTTCGTAACAGGGCATGAGTCCAGAGGCTGCGAAAAAGTATCTTGAGTTCAAGACAAGTGTCAGGGCATGAGTTTACTCGTGCCGCAAAGGCTTTAATTGAAAGTTGGTTTTAGCCCTGATGGTTTTAGAAGAAAACGCAAGCTGGGCCCCTTAACGCGGTTGAGGAGATTGCCATGGCCGATTTACCCGATTACTACATGGACCTGGGCGTAAAGCCCGGCGCGAGCCAACAGGAAATTGATAAAACGTACACGCGACGCGTCACTGAGTTGCGCGCCTCCAAGGTAGAAGACGCGCCCGAGGAACTGGCGGAAGTAGAAGCAGCGTATGCAGTGTTGCGCGATCCGGCCAAGCGCGCCGATTATGACGCCAAGCTTGCCGCCGAGGAGCGGGCTGAAGACGAAGAATATAACAAGAAGAACCCGGAGATGGCCGCTTACCTGGAGAGACAGAGCCATCGCAAGAGAGTCAGGCGTTCCGGCAGTTGGCTCAGTGCTATTTGGGACCTTCTGGATCTATTCAAATAAATCCGGGCAAGTAAATCCAGCATCGAATGATGAGTCATCGAAATCTAAACTGAGGTAAGTTTTGGCGACACAGGCAAAACGCGATTATTACGAAATTCTGGGAGTGGCCCGCGCGGCCAGCGAACAGGAAATCAAAAGCTCATACCGCAAGCTGGCCATGCAACACCATCCGGACCGCAACCCCGGCGACCACACAGCGGAAGAAAAATTCAAAGAGTGCACGGAAGCCTACAGCGTGCTTAGCGATGGCGAGAAACGCCAGCGCTATGACCAATTCGGCCATGCCGGTGTGAACGGTGGTGGCAGCGGCTTTGGCGGATTTGATCCCACACAGTTCACTGACTTCAGCGATGTCTTCGGGGATTTATTCAGTGACTTCTTCGGCGTCAACGTTGGTGGCGGAAGAGGCGGCGCTCGCGGGCGGGCGCAGCGCGGAGGGGACGCCCGCGCCGACATCACTCTTACCTTTGAAGAAGCGGCGTTCGGTAAAAAGACCCAGATCAAGGTCCGTCGCTACGAAGCGTGCGAAAACTGTCGCGGTACCGGCTCCGCAGGCCGCGGGCCTTCCGTGTGTTCCACGTGCTCTGGTCGCGGACAAGTCCGCTTCCAGCAGGGAATCTTCAGCATTCAGCGTCCGTGTCCGGCGTGCCAGGGACAGGGCCAGGTGATTTCCGATCCTTGCACCAAGTGCAAAGGCGAAACGCGCTCGATGCGCGAGCACCTGATTGACGTTGCCGTCCCCGCGGGCGTGGAAGACGGTATGCGCATTCGCTATCCGGGCCAGGGTGATGTTGGGCCGGGAGGAGCTACTCCCGGCGATCTCTACGTTGTCTTGGAAGTAAAAGCGCACCCGGTGTTTGAGCGCGATGGCAATGATCTGCACTGCTCCGTGCCCATCTCTTTCATTCAGGCCACGCTGGGGGCGGAAATCATGATCCCTACGTTGCATGGCGAGCACAAGCTCAAAGTTCCTGACGGCACGCAGTCCGGCTCGGTGTTCCGCATCAAAGGCAAGGGTTTGCAGGCGGTGCAGAGTTCCGCCAAAGGGGATTTGTTTGTCCGCGTGCGCGTGCAGACTCCGGGCAAGGTCAACAAGCGCCAGCGTGAGCTGCTGGAAGAACTTGCGCAGACCCTTTCTGTCGAGAACAAGCCGGAACCCCGAAGTCTGTTTGATAAAGTGAAAGACTTCATTGGATAACGATCTTGCGGTAATCAAGCTTGTGGCAACCAAGCTTGAAGCAAACAAGCAAACCCGGTTCTTCAGGATAGAACCTTCAACCATTGGCTAAATACTACATATGGTTTGTAGTCGTGGTGGCCGGCATGGCCGGAGCCATCCGTTTGCTCATGCCGCGGCGCTTTGCGGAATTGCAACTCCAGCGCATGGACAAGACTTCGCCCGCCGGCTCGCTGGCTCGCAGTCTTCTTTTCGTCGCCGTGGGCATCCTGTTCGGATCGCTTTACTTTACGTCCTTCGGACATCAAACCTGGGTCGCCATTGGCGCCATCTTTTCTTTCCTCAGCGCTGGTGAGGCCGTGTTGCAAACTCAGTTTCGCGGTCTTGACGCTCTGATCTACCAGAGCCGCCTTTTGGGGATTCTCTATCTGGGACTGGCCGCTGGGTCCTATGTGATTGCGTCCCGCTTATGAGCCGCCGCCGCTGGATTGCGGACCGCGTTGCCGGCGACCGGGCGTATTTGCTCGGCGACAATGCTGATCATTTGTTTCGCGTGCTGCGCGTGCAGCCTGGTCAGGAATTTGAAGTTGCCGCCGATGGCGTCTTGCGCATGGGCAAAGTCGTGTCGGCATCCGCGAGCCAGGTTGAGTTTGAACTCGGCGCTGAAGTTGAAAGCGCGTCATTGCCCAGCGTCACTGTTTATCTTTCCATTTTCAAGTTTGACCGCATGGAGTGGGCGCTGGAAAAGCTTACCGAACTGGGCGTGGTAAAGATTGTGCCGGTGGTCGCTCGTCGCACGGAACCTCATCTGGCCAAGGCCGCCGAAAAGCGGGTGGAGCGCTGGCGCAAGATCGCCCGGGAAGCCGCGCAGCAGTCGCGAAGGATGGCGCCGCCGGAAATCGCTGACCCCATCGCGCTGAAGAAAATTGTCGCGCAAGCCGCAGGGGCGTGTATTGTTCTCTCCGAAATCGAAGAAAATATTTCCTTGAAAGCTGCTTTGGCGGAAAGCAAGCCGCCTCTGCTGCTTGCCATCGGCCCCGAAGGCGGATGGACCGAAGACGAGCTGGCGATGTTCCGCGACGCCGATTGGAGATCTGCGTCCCTGGGCGAAACGATCCTGCGGGCTGAGACGGCAGCGATTGCGGCAGTGGCCGTGGTTTTCGCGGAGTTGACATAAAACCCACCACGGAGGGCACAGAGGCACGGAGAAAAGCGCACTGAATACCCGAGTAATTCACGGAACTTATTCGCGTTGATTCGCGGCTAACTCTTCTGCGATGGCGCGTCGTAACGCAAAGGCTCCCCTCGTTGCGCTTCGGGTGTAAGAAAACCCCTCTTCGCCTAACTTTCGTGCATAATAGATATCAAGGTGCCGCACGATTTTATCCCCAACCCGAAACAGCGTGAAGCGATTGAGCACGTGGCCGGTCCCATGCTGGTGCTGGCCGGAGCCGGCACGGGTAAGACCACCGTCCTGGTGGAGCGCATTGCTTGGCTGATTGAGCAGAAGCATGCGCGGCCCGATGAAATCCTGGCCATCACGTTTACTGACAATGCCGCCGCCGAATTGAAGACCCGTGTGGAGCGCCGCCTAAAGCATCGCGCTCCCATCGCCGCTGGGACGTTTCATGCCTACTGCTATGAGATCCTCCGGCGCAACCGGCAGGATTTTTCCATCCTGTTGCCGGAAGACGTCTATGTGTTCCTGCGGCAGAGAATCGGCCAGCTTGGCCTGGAGCGGTTCATCCGCCCCGCGGACGTGGGCCAGTTCCTGGATGACCTGCGCGAGTTTTTTGATCGCTGCCATGAAGAGCTGATTGGTCCGGAAGAATTTCAGAAGTATGTTGACAGCTTGCAGCCCGGCCCCGGCTTGCCGCGCAACTGCCGCTCCAAGGACGTGGAGCACGTGGGCGACCGGGAAATCATTGAACGCTGGCGCGAAATTGCCCGCGTGTACGCCAACTCGCTCCGCCTGTTGGAAGAAGAAAATCTGGGCACGTTTGGCATGATGATCAGCCGCGCCGTGGGGCTTCTCCGCGCGGACAGCGCTCTTCTGGAAGACGAACGCCGGCGCGCGCGTTTCATCCTGATTGACGAGTTTCAGGATTGCAATTCCAGCAACATTACGCTGGCTGAACTTCTGGGCGGCGAAGAGAAAAACATTTTTGCGGTTGGCGATCCGGACCAGGCCATTTACCGTTTCCGCGGAGCGTCCAGCGCCGCGTTTGAAGACTTTCAGCGCCGCTTTCCAAATACCCAAGGCGTCATCCTCGACGAAAACCAGCGCTCCCGCGGCAACATTCTGCGCGTGGCCTATTCAGCCATCCATTCAAATCCCCCGGTGAAGCCGCTGGGTGTGAACGTGCAATTTGTGCGCAAAGCCCTGGAGTCTGGCCGCGACCGGCGCGAACGCGAAGAAGGCCGTTTGGTTTTCGACGAACCGGTGGAAGTCGTCCTGGGCTCCACTGATCCGGATGAAGCCGCGGACATTGCCACGGAGATTGCGCGCCTGCGCGCCGCCGGGTTTGGCGGAGAAAGAAAGCCCGGAAAAGACCCAAGCCGCATGGCCATTCTCTACCGCTCGCACATGCACCGCGAAAAGGTCATTGAAGAGTTGGCCAGCCGGGAGATTCCGTTCATCGTAAAAGGAATAGGCGTGCTGGAAACTCCCGTCGCCCGCGATCTGATGGCGGTAGTACGCGGCGTAATGAGTGATAGCGATGCGGACAGCGTATTCCGCGTCTGCGCACTGCCGCAGTTCAACGTGTCGCCCAACGAACTGCGCGCGGCGCTGGCATCGGCCGGCCGCGGCAAGACTTTCAAGAGCGTTTTGCAGGGAATGGAAGCTGGCAAGCGTGTGCTGGATGCGTTGCATGCGGCGCGACAATTCATTATCACGCAGAACCTGAATGCCGCCGGCGCGTTTGAGTATCTGGCCCATCATTTTGGTTTTCCCAAGGGCGATCCGGCCGTCCGCGCTTTGCAGCGTTTCGCCAATGATTGGGTAAGAAAGCCGTTTGTCCGCAAAAAGACGCTCCATGATTTTCTGGAATACATGAATTTGTTCCAGGAAGGCGGCGGCGTGATCCAGTTGATGTCAGACGAGGAACTCGCCCAGGCCGAAGAAGAAAACCCAGATGCCGTCCGTTTGATGACCGTCCATTCCGCTAAAGGTCTGGAGTTTTCCCACGTCTGGCTGCTGCGGGTGATCTCGCCGGGTTTTCCGGCGTCATACAAGGAATCGCTCTTTGAATTTCCAACGGCGCTACGGAAGTCGATGGTTCCGGGCGACAACAAGGAAGTGAACGAGCAGGAAGAACGACGCTTGTTCTATGTGGCCATCACCCGCGCACGCGATCGCCTGACGATTCACTCCCGCCCCGGCCGCGGGAAAGACACCTCGCCTCCGGGGTTTCTGCGGCCCATTATGGCGATGATGAACGGGACGCTGAGCGGGGCTTTGCTCAGCCGCGGTGTTGAACGCCCTCAGCCCGGCGCGTCACAGGCGCAATGGGAAATTTCTCCGGCCACGGCGTGGATGATGCTGCCGCCGATCTTCAAGGCGGAAGAGATGTCCTTGAGCGCCGGAGCCGTCTATAGCTATTCCACGTGTCCGCTCCGGTTCAAGTTGGAGCGCGACTGGAAGATTCCGGGCGAAGCCGCCGTGACCATGCAGTACGGAGCCGCCATCCATACGGTGCTCAAACAGTATTACGATCCCGTGCCAGACGTGCCAACAATGTCCATCGACGAGGTGCTGGCGTCTTTCAAGCGAGAATTCGACAAAGCCGTGGTCGACGATCCCGTGCAACGCGAGCTTTACGAGAGGCAAGGCGAAGACCAGTTGCGGACCATGATCGCGTCCCGCCCCAAAGGGTCCATTGACGTGATTGCCGCCGAAGTGCGTTTTGAATTCATGCTGGGCAAACAAAAAGTTGTCGGACGCATGGACCGCATCGACCGCATGGATGGCGACGCCGTCCGCGTCATCGACTACAAAACCGGCACGCCCAAGGACCGCCGCATTGCCGACGAAAGCCTGCAACTCTCCATCTATTCCATGGGCGCCAGCCATTTGGGTTACACGCCTCGCGAACTCGTACTACTGAACGTCCAAGGCAATGAAGAAGTGAGCACCACGCGCACGCCTGCGGCATTGCAAAAGGCCCAGCAGAAAATTGCGGACGTGGCCACCGGCATTGCGGAAGGAAAATTCGACCCAACCCCGGGCCGCCATTGCCAATGGTGCGATTATTGGAAGCTGTGTCCGGCCACCGAGCAGCGCGTATTCATCCCATCAGAGCCGCTCAAGGTTGATGCTGAAAAGCTGACGGAGTCGTTGGAAGTCTAGACCTGGAAAGCCTGAACCAGCAAAGTCCGGACCAGCGAAATTGGAAGCAAGCAAGTATGAACCGGGGAGTGTGAGTTAGTCGGCAGCGCCTAACGATTTCAGTAGTGGTTTGTCGTCATCGGACGATTCCTCCGGCAGAGGTTCCAGATCGTCAAACTCCAGCGTCAAGTTGCGGGCCGTAGTGTCGATCACGCTGAGCGGCGGGATCTCTTCGATTCCTTCGGTGCCCAGCTCGGAAAACTTGCGCGCGGAAACCATCACGCGGCTTTCCAGTGACCCCACGGCCTTGTTATAGGATTCCACGGCCCGGTCCAGGCCTTTCCCCAACGCTTCAACATGCGTGCCCATGTTGCGCAAGCGGTCATGCAGTTCCTTGCCCAGCTGGCTGATCTCGCGGGCGTTGCGGGCCAGCTTTTCCTGGTTCCAGCCGTAGGCCACGGCTTTGAGCAGCGCGATCAAGGTAGTGGGAGAAGCGGGAATTACCTTTTTCATTACGCCGCGCTCAATCAGTGAAGGATCTTGCTCCAGCGCCGCGCTGAAGAAAGTTTCGCCGGGCAGGAACATCACCACAAATTCAGGGGATTCAAATTGCTGCTGGTAGGCTTTGTCGCAGAGTTGGTCCATATGCGTACGGACTTGCGCGGCGTGCAGCTCCAGCTTCTGCCGCCGGACCTCATCGTCAGTGGACTCAATGGCGTCAAGGTAAGCGAGCAGAGGAGTCTTGGCGTCAATCACAATGTTCTTGCCGCCGGGCAACTTCACAATTACGTCCGGACGGATGCGTCCTGTCGCCGTGGTCACCGTCTCCTGTTCGGTGAAGTCGCAGTATGAAAGCATGCCGGCCAGTTCGATCACCCGCTTGAGCTGGATTTCCCCCCAGCGGCCGCGGACCGTAGGCGTGCGCAGGGCCTTCACCAGGTTGCCGGTTTCCGCGTGCAACTTTTCTTGCGTGGTGATTAAGGACCGGACCTGGGCCTTGAGATCGCCGTAGGCTTCGCTGCGGGACTTTTCGATCTGCTGGATTTGGTCTTCTACTTTGCGTAACGATTCGCCGATGGGAGCCACCAGGTTTTCCACGGCTTCCTGCCGCGATTTCAAATCGCCTTTGGCTTCGCTCTGGAATCTTTCCAGACTGGTTCTGGCCAATTCCAAGAACGCCTGGTTGTTGCTCTTAAGTGCGTCGGCGGAGAGAGCGCGAAACGCTTCACGCAGTCCTTCCGTCGCCTGGTCCAGGAGCTCGGCTTTTTCCTGGTTGGCTTTGCGCTCATGAACGATCGCGGCGTCCAGCCGTGCTACCGCGGCGTTAAGTTCGGTATTGAGCTGGTTGTTCTTGGCGACGTCCAGCCGGGCCGACGTGAGTTCCTGTTGAATCGAGGAAAGCCGTGATTCGAGGACGGCGGAGCGGGAACGGAGAAACAGCCAGGTCAACAGGCTGCCCAGAATGAAACCCGATATTGCGAATGCAAGAGAAGAAAGAGCCATGCTCATTATCGATTCTATTACGACAACGCGGGATGGCGCGTGTCAATTTGCTCTTGTGCCGCCGCTGCAGGGATTCGACTAGTTTCGGATACTGGTTCAGCATTTACGGACCAGCCCTCGTTATTGCCACGCCTCCGGGAGCGCTCATATGTGGATTCTCTCAGGACAAATTCTCATACATGACGGGAGTCGCGATTAGCGAATCGCTCAAAGAGGCGAGACGGCATGGTGAGAACTCCCTGAAGCTGTATCAAAGACTTGAGCGATTTCGGGATGTTTCGACTCTTCCTCATCCGCGATGCGGACTCGGCGCCGCTCAACATGACAGAGGTGGGCAGTGATCCTGCTTTCGAGACACGATAGGTCAGTGGAGCCGCGAGGCCGACTCGCGCGCCGAGCGGCGCGTCGCAAGTGCGAAAGGAACGTTGTAGTGGAGAATAACGCCGAGCGGTGTCCGGCAAAAAACTCAGGGGACGCTTGCGCGTCCCCTTTGGTTTTTTGTTTTAGGCTGAAGAAGCCAGTTATTTCTTCTTTGCTTTCTTCTTTGCCTTTTTCTTAGCTGCCATGTTTCTATTCTCCCTTTTCCATTTTTCATGGATAGTGCGGTCTGAATTAAGAAAAACCGCAATTGATGAATGTATAGATTCATTGAAAATCGAAGTCAAGAAAAAAATTGATGTCATTCTTGGTTGCACCCTCTACCGGAAGAGCGCGATCATGCAAAGTTGCCTCAGATCGCGCCGCTCTTCGTCAAGAAAAAAAGCAACAGACCAGAAAGCGCATCTTGAAATGCGTGTGCCATCATGCCTGGACGCAAACTCTTCCGCAGGTAAACCAGAATTCCGAAGAGCGCACCGTACACTCCGATCACAATCATCATGCGATTACCTTGGTAACCGTGACCCAGGCCGAAGACGACCGCCGAGAGAATAATTCCGCCCCAAACATTCCTGGAGAGAGCGGAGAACTGGCGTTGCAGGTAGCCGCGAAAAATAATTTCCTCAAAGAAGCCGGCGCCGAGCGCCAGGACCATGAAGAATGCGGCTTCCAACCCCGTTTTGGGAATCAGGGGGGCCAACATTTTTTTTGTCTCGCCGGCCTGGCGTTGCATGTCATGGAAGTCGAGCGTGCCCAGCGCCCAGCGGAGTCCCGTAAGAATTCCCAGGGAGATGATCCAGAAGACCGCGGCAATGACTGCGTCAAGCAGGAAGTCTTCTATTTTGTCCCAACGGCCGCCGATGAGGTCACGCATCGAGACGCCGCGGCGAACCATGCCCATCCAGATAAGGCCGACGATCACCATTTCAAAAATAAAAGTGGACGCATACAAAAGCATGCGCGCGTTTTGTCCGGAGAGGCGGCCTTTGCCTCCAGTCGCGCCTACAAAAGAATTTCCCAGAAGGAGCGCAAGGATGATCAAAAGATGCCACCAGGGCGCGATCCACTGGGCGGCTGGCGCGACGGGCGCGTCCGAGGGTGGGGCCGGAATTGGGGAGAACCCTTCGACGGGCGGGGCAACCCCAATCAATTGTGGTTCGTTTTCATTTTGCATAAAAGTTTGGGAGCGCTATTGCGCCGGCCATCATCTTATAATGAAGGGTTTGGATTCGCATAAGGAGATGTTATGGGAGACGTGATCATTATTAGTGGCGTACGTACGGGCATCGCCAAATTCCAGGGCGCGCTGGAAGGGTTTACAGCTCCGCAGCTGGGAGCGATTGCTGTCCGCGAGGCCGTGGCCCGCGCGAAAGTTGCTCCGGAAAAAGTTGACGAATGCATTATGGGCCTGGTGATCGCCGCCGGCCTGGGACAGAATCCGGCACGCCAGGCAGCGCTGGGCGGTGGGCTGGCCAACACCGTGGGCGCCATGACTCTGAATAAAGTCTGCGGATCGGGACTGAAGGCCGTCGCATTGGCCACGCAAGCCATCCAAACCGGCAATGCGGAAATCGTCGTCGCCGGTGGCATGGAGTCCATGACCAACGCGCCGTATCTTCTGCCGCAAGCGCGCAAAGGCTATCGCCTGGGAAATTCTCAGATCATCGATTCCGTGGTGAATGACGGCCTGTGGGACATCTACAACAACTACCACATGGGGATGACCGGAGAGAACGTTGCGACGAAGTATGGCGTAACGCGCGAACAGCAAGATGAGTTCGCGGTGAACTCACATCGCAAAGCCGTGCAGGCGTGGAACGAATGCCGCTTCAAGAGCCAGGTTGTTCCCGTGGAGCTACCCGCCAAGAAGAAGGGCGAAGCGCCAACGATGTTCGACAAAGACGAAGGCCCGCGCGCCGACACCACGGCACAAGCACTGGGCAACCTTAAGCCGGTCTTCAAGAAAGATGGAACCGTCACCGCCGGCAACGCGTCCACAATGAATGACGGTGCGGCAGCGGTGGTGGTCACGTCCGCGGCCAAAGCGAAAGAGATGGGCGCGGAAGCCATGGTGCACGTGGTCGCACAAGCCACCAGCGGCACGGCTCCGGAGTGGGTGATGATGGCTCCGGTGGACGGCATCAGAAAAATCTGGGCCAAGACCGGATGGAAGCCCGATGAGGTTGATCTGTATGAAATCAACGAAGCGTTTGCCGTGCAGTCCGTGGCGGTAATCAAGGAACTGGGAATCAATCCGGACAAGGTCAACGTGAACGGTGGCGCTGTTGCCCTGGGACATCCCATTGGCGCCAGCGGTTGCCGTGTGCTGGTAACGCTGATGTATGAATTGATCCGCCGCAACGGCAAACGGGGCATTGCAGCTCTGTGCCTGGGCGGAGGTAATTCAGTAGCGTTGGCGGTGGAAAGACGCAGCTAGCAATTAGCAACTGGCAATTAGCCAAAACCAGGACCAAGTCAAAATCTAGCCGCGAATGGACGCGAACGAACACGAATCAGAATTGCTCCCAATTCGTGATCAATAGCGAAGTTCGCGGCTGTTTATTTTTGGGCGCGTGGGACGGAAGATGGCCCTAAAAGGATTCCTCACGTCGTTCAGAACAACGCTTGTCTAGTTCGATTTCACCAAATGCACACTGCCGTTTACGGTGTCCAATTTAAGTTCGCGGCCACCGCTGCCGATGCGGCCTTCCACGTGGCGGGACATAAAGCTCTGGGTGGCCAACGGCAATTCTGATTTGAAGCTGCCGTTCACTGACCGAACGTCCACGTCAGCATTCGTGTTCGCGGGCAAGCCGATGTGAATCGATCCATTCACGGTGGAAAAGTGCAGCGTTCCGGTCCAGTCCGCGCTTCCCATCATGGCTTCCACGCTGCCATTGACGGACTTGGCTTCCGCCCACGACTTGGTGGAAATCTTTACGCCGCCATTCACGGTGTGCGCCGTTACCTGGCGATCAAGGTTCTGTGCCGTGATGTCTCCGTTCACTGACTTCCCGGTAAATCGGTTGCGGGACGGTACGCGCACGCTATAGGAGATATGAGTGCGGTCGTTGTTGTCATGGCCGGAACTCTTGCCCGTGCAGCTGTCGTGATGTGGATAGGTTTCGCAGATAGTCACG
>JANXPR010000051.1 GCA_025357215.1 Acidobacteriaceae bacterium
GCTGGATGAAGGTCTGGCTGACTTTCATGCCAACACAAAATTCGAGAAAAACAAAATCTATGTAGGTGCGCCAAGCTGGCGTTTGCGCGTGCTCCGTTCTCACCCTCCGATCCCCCTGGACACTCTTCTGTCGGTGACTCCGGCTTCTCCCTACTATCACGACGAGGAAAAGGCCAGCCTCTTCTACGCGCAGTCCTGGATACTTACGCACTATCTGTTCTTCGGGCCCAACATGGAAAGCGGCAAGAAGATGGTGCGCTTCATCGGCCTGTTGGACGATACCGAGCAGAAGAAGGCGTTTGCCCAGGTATTTGGCGATCCCAAGGAAGTAGAAAAGGGTCTGGAACAATATTCCAGGAATTTCCTGTTGTCGGGCGGTTACCTGAACACCCCTGCCAGCACTGACGAAAAGGAGTTCACGTCGCGCCGCATGACCATGGCGGAAACAGAAGCCGAATTGGGCAGCTATCACCTGTGGTCTCGGGCCCCGTCTCTGGCCCGCCCACTGATTGAACAGGCGTTGAAAGACGATCCCAAACTCGGGTTGGCCCATGAAGATATGGCTTTCCTGAATTTTGTCGATGGGAAGGATGATGACGCTGCCCGCGAATTCACGCAGGCTGTCGCGCTCGATCCCAAATTGCACCTGTCTTTGTTTTCGCTCACCATGATGTCGCCCATGGCTCATTCGGATGCGCCGGCTGACCTGGCAGAATTGGAACGCTCACTCAACAAAGTATTGGAGATGGATTCGCAATTCGCACCTGCCTGGGTCCAGCTGGCGCGACTGCATGTGCGGCAAGGCAAACTGGACCAAGCTTACCGTGAAGCCCGCCAAGCGGAAAAACTCGAACCGGCACGCGCCGGCTATCACCTGCTGGGTGGCCAGATTTTGCAGCGCATGGGACGCGGCGCGGAAGCCGCAACTTTTGCCCGTTTCGTGGCCTCTCGCTGGCAAGGTCCGGACCACGATGAAGCCATTGAACTGTGGAACCGCGTGCCTGCCGACCAACGGCCGCCCGGCGAACCCATGGTCGCATCTGAAGTTCCGGGTACCCAGATGATAGAAGGAGTGGTCAAGTCAGTCCGCTGTGCCGCACGAAATACTGAACGAACTGCCCCGGAAGCGGGCGACGAACAAAAATTCACGCTGACGATTGAGCAGGGCGGCCACGAGCTTAAATTTCAGCCAAAGGCCGGGTTTGGCGCAGGCTACTCAGACACTCTTTGGTGGGGCCGAGACCACTTCATGACTTGCCGTCATATTGAGGGCATTCGCGCCCTCATTCACTACAAGCCTTCCTCGGACCCGGGGTTTGCCGGAGAGCTTACACGCATGGACCTTCGCGACGATCTCCCGCCGGCCCCGGCCCAGCCGAAGACCGCAGAGGGCAAAACCACCGAGGAGAAACCTACCGCCAAGCAATAAACAACCAGCGCGAAGCCTTATCCGTTCGCTTTCAACAACTGCTCCGCGTGCTGCCGAGAAGTCTCGGTCAACGTCGCCCCGCTCAACATACGGGCAATTTCTTCCGTCCGTTCGCCGTCGCTCAACGGCCGCACAATGGTCTTCGCCCGGCCTGCGGCTTCGCGCTTTTCGATCAAATAATGATGGTCCGCGAATGACGCGATCTGCGGCAGGTGCGTGATGCACAGCACTTGGTTGGCTTTGGCCAGCTGTTTAAGTTTTTTGCCGACCGCTTCAGCCGCGCGCCCGCCGATGCCGGTATCCACTTCATCAAAGACCAGCGTGCGCTGGACTGTCGTTTTGTGTTTCTTGCCGGTTTCCACCGTGGCTTTCAGTGCCAGCATCACGCGCGAAAGCTCGCCGCCGGAGGCAATCTTCTCCACCGGACGCAACGGTTCGCCCGGATTCGGCGCGATCAGATAGACCACGGTGTCGAACCCGCTGGCCGACCAGTTTTCGGCGTCGGTGCCGGTGACTTCAATCTTGAACTGGGCTTTCATGGCCAGCTCGTTGATCTCGGCCTCCACTAGTTTCTGCAAATCTTTTGCTACGGTATGGCGACGTTTGGATATGGCGTGTGCGGAAGCAAGATACGCGGCCGCAGCGGAGTCGAGTTGCTTCTTTAAATCGCGCAAGACGTCTTCGCGGTTTTCCAGTTCGTTCAGCTTGCGAGCGACCTCTTCCCCGTACGAGATGATTTCGTCGACGGATTTGCCGTACTTCCGCTTCAGCTTGTCCATCAAGGCCAATCGGTCTTCCACGGACGCCAGCCGTTCCGGTGATGCGTCGATGCCATCAGCGTAGTCGCGCGCGGTGGCGCTCACGTCTTCTATGGCGGCCTTGGCGCTCAGCAGCGCGGATAGTGACTCTTCAAACTTCGGATCGAACTTGGCCAGGTCTTCCAGATGCTTGCGTGCCGCGGAAAGATTAGCCAGCACGGACGAATCAGCTTCATACAGCAGCTCATGTGCGGCCATGGCCCCGGTGTATAGCTTCTCGGCGTTGGCCAGTACGCGCTTTTCGGTTTCCAGCTTCTGGTCTTCGCCGCCGGCCAGGTTGGCGGCTTCAATCTCTTTCTTCTGGAAGCTCCACAGGTCGGCCATGCGCAGGCGGTCCTGCTCGTCGCGTTCAAATTCGGCGATGCGGTCGCGGATGGTGGTCCATGCAGAATATTTTTCGCCCAGCTCATGCAGATCGTTGCCGGCATAAGCGTCCAAGAGCAACATGCGCGCCGGGCCATCGAAGGCCAATATCGTTTCGTTTTGCGCGTGGATCGACGCCAGCACTGGAGCCAACTGCCGCAACAAAGCCACCGTCGCGGGCTGGTTATTCACAAAGACCCGTGCTTTGCCGCCCGGAGCGATCTCGCGCTTGATGATGACGTGCCCGGCGTCGGACTCGTAGGGCTCAACTCCATTGTCTTCCAGAATTTTGCGGACTTGTTTTTCTTCGGCGTCAAACACGCCGCTGACCACGGCTTTTCCCGCGCCGTGGCGCACCATGTCCGTAGACGCTTTGTCGCCGAGAAGAAGCGACAGCGCGTCAATCAAAATGGACTTACCCGCGCCGGTCTCGCCCGTGAGCAGGTTGAGCCCCGGCGAAAACTCCACCGTCAGGCTGTCAATCACCGCATAGTTTTCAACGCGCAGTTCGAGCAGCAAAGGTGAACCTCAATCCAAGGTGAGCGAAGGATAACAAAGATTTGGTAATTAGGAAATTTTGTAATTTGGTAATTGAAAAGCGCAAGACCTACGATGCTCCAGACCGCCTTCAAATTACCCAATTACCAGATTACTCAATTACCCGATCTTGCTTGTTTGCTTTTCTCTTGCACCACTTCCCGTGTGCGCTTGAGCGCGGCAGTTAGCGAGCCTTTGGGGATGGAGGTAACCAGCGGCTTGAGCAGCCAGCCGAGTCCGTACGGAATATCGCGGGTGAGCGACAAAGCTTCACATTGGATATACAGGCCGCCATCGCGCTGCTCAAATCGCCAGTACGTGTTGAGCCGCCAAAGGTAGCCGCTGTCATGCCCGATGGGATGTTCCGGTCCGTCAGGATGGCTGGCGTCCTTCACTTCCGCCACGCGGGTGCTGATGGAATCGGCAAACATCTTGCCTTCTCCCGGCCGTCCCCAGTGCACCGCGTACTCGGTGTTGAACACCACGGTGGTGAATCTCTTCTGGTAGAGGCGCATGAACATCTTGTAGTCGTCGCCCTCATGGGAAATAGTGTGCGAAGCGATCACCTCGGGCTTGTACAGGTCAGCACGATGATCGTAGTCCTGGAGCACGGGCAACGCCTGCTCCAGCGTGACTCCGGGGACAAACACCAGCGAAACCCAGTGATGGACAATGCCATCCGGGATGTCTTTCTTCACGCCAGGAGTTGACGTGTCACGCTTTTCCACCAGAACTTCACCGGCCTTGAGTTTCTCATAGTCCTCTTTGCGCTCGTTGGCTGGCAGCTCGTCCACAAACAGGAACGCTCCGCCGGGTTTTAACTCGTTTGCAAAGCGGGCGTGCGTGGCCGCCACGTATTTGTCAAAACCTTCCGTGGTCTTGGGTTTGAGATCAGCCGCGCAAGCCTGGGTGGCGAACCCTAGCAAACACAAGGTGGTAATAACGATTCTGCTGGCAGGGCTCAGGTTCATATGAATCCGACAGATAAAGACTTGTCAGAGATGTTAGCAGTCAAGATGCAGTTTCGCCACAGATGGTTGTCGGTTGCCGCTATCGAAACCCGGGTAGCGCCGTCTACTTGCTTCATGAAGCTTGCCAGAAAAATCTTCTACACAGTTGTTGGTTGCGGTCTCAACATTTCTTGTTTACAAACGGCGGTCGCGCAGGAGCCTGCTTCTGCGGCCGTGATGTATCGCGCTGACGCGCAACATTCCGGCGTTTATCCAGACAGCAAAGCGCCGCGCGGGAAGATCAAGTGGACCTTCGCTGCGGGTAACAAGATCCGTTCGACCGCCGCGCTGCTCAATGGTGTGGTCTATTTTGGATGTGACGACGGTTTCCTCTATGCGCTGGACTCGACCACGGGCAAGCAGAAATGGAAGTTCAAAGCGGCGGGCGCGGTGAGTTCTTCACCGGCGATTTATCAGAACACGGTTTACATCGAAGCCGGCGACGCGGCCTTCCACGCGGTGGACGCCAACACTGGCCGCGAAAAGTGGACGGTGAAATCCGGAGCACCCATCGCGCCCGATCCCATGCGCCGCACGCTCCAGCTTGGGAGTTTGAGCATGCTTCGCCGGTAATCGCGGACGGCGTCATCTATTTTGCCAGCGCTGACGGCAACCTCTACGCGCTGGATCCCGCCAGCGGCAAGCAGAAATGGATTTTCAAAACTGCGGGCCGTATTCGCGCCACGCCCGCCGTATCTGATGGCGTGGTCTACCTGGGCAGCATGGACGGCACCTTCTACGCCCTCGCCGCGCAAGATGGCACACGAAAATGGAAATTCAAGACCGCAGGCAACCAGTATTTTCCCAAAGGCGAGATTCAATCATCACCTTCCGTCAGCGGCGGCACGGTCTATTTTGGTTCGCGGGATAGCGCGCTCTACGCCGTCAACACCACAGACGGCACCGTGAAATGGAAAAAGGAGATGGACAACGGGTCGTGGGTGATCAGCGGTCCGGCAATCTACAAAGGCATGGTGATCATCGGTACGTCAGACGCTCAGGACGTTCGCGCCTATGACGCCACCACCGGTGACGTGAAGTGGAAAGCAGCTTCGCCCTCGCCCGCCAATGTTCTGGCTTCTCCTACTCTTGCCAGCGACATTGTTTATGTCGGCGACTTTTACGGCTCCATGCTCTGGCTGAACGCGGCCACCGGAAAACTTGTCGGCGGCTTCAGTACTGACAGTCGTATTGTGTCGTCCGCGGTTGTGAGTAACGGCGTACTGTATTTCGGCGGCGAAGACGAAGTTTTTTACGCGATCGAATAAACATCTAACCAGCAACCGCACCGCGTTTAGAACGAAATCGGATGAGGTATACTTCGCTGCCATGAAACGCCATCTATCCTTACTTATCGTCCTGCTTTGTTCCACCACGCTCTGTTCTGTTACGCAAGCGCAGTCGCCGAAACCTGCTGACGCCGCGACCGCCACCATCATCAAAGCCGGACGCGTGCTGGACGTAAAAACAGGAAAGTATCTTGAAGGCCAGTCCGTGCTGGTACGCGATGGCAACATTGAAGCGATTGCTCCCGCGACCGAACTGCAAAAACAGGCGCCGGGCGCGAAAGTAATTGATCTGGGCAACGCCACACTGCTGCCGGGCATGATTGATTGCCACACACATTTGCTCCAGAACTACGATTTCAAACTCAAAGGTGACGATCCCAACATGTTGCTCACCGTGGCCACCATGAGCCCGGCGTCCCGCGCGCTGCTCGGCGCCAAGATGGGACTGGAAGACCTGGAAGCCGGCATCACCACCGTACGCGACGTAGGGAACTCGGGCGTCAACGGCGACGTGGCCCTGCGTGATGCCATTCGCGCCGGATGGGTCAAGGGTCCGCGCATTGCGGCCAGCACCCGCGCTTTGTCCGCGGCCGGCGGCCAGTTCGGCCCGCTACAGACTGGCGCGCAAAGCCTGGTGGCGCAAGAGTATGTGGTGGTGAGCAATCCCAATGAAGCGCGTGCCGCCGTGCAGCAAGCTTTTTATGACGGAGCGGATTTGATCAAAGTGATTGTCAATACCGGAACCCGCGTGATCGCTCCAGACACGATGAAAGCAATTGTGGATGAAGCCCATCGCGTGCACGCAAAGGTTGCGGCGCACGCCATTGGCGATGATCCCACACGCATCGCCGCTGATGCCGGCGCCGATTCCATTGAGCACGCCTATACCGTCCCCGACGAAGTGTTGAAGACCATGGCGGAGAAACATATCTTCCTCGTGCCCACGGACACAGGTTCCACCAGCTTTCAGTATTTCATTGATGCCGGCGCGACGCCGGAAGAACGCAAGAAGCAAGAAGAAAGAATGCGGGAAGGCGGCAAGCATGTACAGGAACGTTTGCGCCGCGCCATTGCCGCCGGAGTTCCCATCGCGTTTGGGTCGGACGAGTACTACCAGTTCCCCGGCCTTACTCGCGGACAAGCCACCCTGCTTACGGTGGATGCCTACTCCGAATCCGGGATGACGCCGCTGCAAATCATCCAGGCGGCCACGGTGAATGGAGCGGATCTAATCGGGGCCAAACATCTTGGCGTTCTGGAAAAAGGCAAAGCCGCGGACATCATCGCCGTCATGGGCGATCCGCTGAAAGACATCAACTTATTGCACCAGGTAAAGTTTGTGATGAAGAAAGGCGAAGTCTATAGGAACGAGATTAGCCACTAGGCTTGTGGCAGAGCGATCTTAAGATGGTTAGATCTCTAAGCCCAACTGCGCGAACCATTCCTTCTCTGCTCCCGGCTGCGGCATGAGATGGCCGGCTTCCATCCAGTGTTCGGAAGCAATGTCCGTCATAGTCACCACGATTTCGCCTTCGGGCTGTCCGGCAACTTCGCTCCAGCGTTGCGAAATCTGCTGCATGAGCCTTTTCTTCTGCTCGGCCGAGCGGCCCGCGCGGATGAAAGCGTTGACGATAGAAAATTTGCTCTGCGCTCCTGCGGTGAACCAATCTCCCGGAGCCGACTCGCTGAAAATCACGTGAACAAAATGTTTTGGCGCGTTCGTTAGTTCGCAGTGAATGCGGGTAATCTCCTGCGAGAGTTCGGCTTTCTTCGCCTGACTCAAGCGGCCTTGCTGCACCTGGCATCTGTACTGCGGCATTCGGAACCCTCCGGAAGCATCATTTTACAAACACCGCCTTACAAACCACGCTGTACAAACCAGGCCCGCAAGAAAAGCGGGGCGTGGAAGTAAATTTCTTCTGCGTTAGTGCGTCGTCCGTGCGGCTAGTTACCGAACCAGGGCAAGTGGAACGCGTGAGCGACCTTTCTTATCTCCGGACGAAACTCTTCAACCAGATTGTTGGAGGCAAAGCCAGCCAGCCCCAGCCCGCTGCGCGCAAGCGCATGTGAGCGGTTGGCATAAGGGTCGGGCAGATAGGCGTTGCCAACGAACGCTCCGGAAAATGCTCCGGCAAAGTTGGAGACGGCCAGGCGCGCGTGTCCCGAATCAGAGCGGTCAACGATGGCAAAGCCGATCGCGTGGGCTCCGCGGTGCAGCCAGTTTTTCCGTTGCGAGGGGTAGTAGCGCGGGTCTTCATGCAAGACAGAAGCCGCTACGAATTTTCCGCCCTGAGCCGCGGTCCAGCTAACGGCATAGTCTCCAAAGTTGCGGCCAAAAGATCCCGCGCCTTGCCGCCATTCCCGCGGATACGCGGAAGGCGGGCTGGCCATGGTAAGTCCGGCAGCGCCAGCGTCGGCCAACAAAGCTTGCGGAGAGAAAGACTCGCTCGCAAAGTTACGAAATTTGCCGCCCACGGTGAGCCTTGCTGGCGAGAGCGTACGGACCGAAGTGTCGGTTTTTGGCGAAGCAGGCGGCTTGTTGTCCTGCGCGTCCGCTTCCGAAACTGCGGCAATATTCGCAACCGGCGCGTCCGGAAGAGCTGCATTCGAATCAACAATCGTGCGCATTGAACTCACGGAACCTGAACTCACTGAAGATGATTCCGCAGCGGATTGCGTTTGCGCCTGCGCTGGCAGAGCCAAACCGGACAGCATCAAAGCGAAGGGTACTGCGACGAGGAGTGACGGCTTTCTCATGTGCCTCCAAATATGTTCCGCGAACGAAACGTTAGAGTGATTTGACCCGGCAAAAGGTGCGGCTTTAAGGCCCGAAAGCCAAACAATTTTCGCCGCTTTGGCCATGCTGCGCAACATCGCCGCCAGTGAATTTTCTGTTTTCCGCGGAAAACGGGGGTCTGTAGTGGGCATTGTCCGGTAGAACGTGTCCTCAGGGTCGCGTCCTCGGGTCACCTTGCGGGCGCGAAACCTAAAAAATCACTTAACTCCTTTAGATTTTCGTCACCACCTCGTGTTCCCGCCGCGAGCACCTGCAATGCAACGAAAACAGCCTTGCTGCGCTCTATTAGATATGTTGAGTCCCGCGATTCCCAGGTTTGACGCGGCCATTCTCAGGTGGTACGGTCAAAAGGTAACTCATAGAGGCAATTGGATTTGCAATGATTAAGTTTTCTTTGGCGGCGATGTTTATCGGCGAGGAGATTCTCTCCATGGTGCAGCAAACCGGCATCGTGGCAAAAATTGTTCTCCTTATTCTTTTCATCTTCAGCTTGATCTCCTGGTCCATCATTCTGTCCAAATGGTCATCTTTGAAACGCGCCAAGACGCAGAGCGGACGCTTCCTGCGCGCGTTCCGCCGTGCCGGCCGGCTGCAGGACGTGGCGGCAATTGCCGACCAGTTCAAGCCCAGCCCTCTGGTGCCGGTGTTTGAGAGTGCCTATGACGAATATCGCCGCCAGGGCGATGGCAACGTACCGGCCGTGCAACGCGCCGCGCAGATTGCATCGTCAGAAGAACTCTCCCGCCTGGAACGCAAGTTGCCTTTGCTGGCGACGACGGGCGCAGTGACTCCGTTCATCGGATTGTTCGGTACGGTGTGGGGCATTATTGATGCGTTCCACGGTTTGGGTGATGCCGGAGCCGCAACTCTCCGCGCCGTGGCGCCGGGTATTTCTGAAGCGCTTATCACCACTGCCGCCGGCTTGTTTGCCGCTATCCCGGCGGTCATCGCCTACAACCAGTTCACGCATTCCATGCGCGAATTTGGCGCCCGCATGGACGACTTCTCACTCGAGATCCTGAACCTGATTGAACGCACCACCGGGATTCCCACGGGAGTTCGCTAATGGCTTTCACCGCAAAGAACGGAAGAACGCAAACCTCGCTTTCCGAGATCAACATAACGCCGCTGGTGGACGTGGTACTTGTGCTGCTGATCATCTTCATGGTCACCGCGCCGGTGTTGCAGTCCGGCATTGAAGTAAACGTGCCCAAGACGAAAGTGGTCAAACAGATTTCAGAAGAACGCGTGGTGATCAGCATCACCAAGGGCCAGGAAGTTTTCGTGAACAATGATCACGTAAAACTGGACGAACTGGGTGACGCGCTGCACCAGAAAATTCGCGATCCGCGCGGTCAGTCGGTTTACGTGCGCGCCGATCAGGACGTGGCTTTTGGCGCGTTCGCCACCGTGATGAGCACGGTGAAGTCCGCGGGTATTACCAACATCAGCATCGTGACCGAACCCATACAGATCAGCAAGAACAAGTAACCATGGCTTACGTGCGGTCGAATCCGTTCCTGGAGCAAGAGCGGTGGAAGGAGCCGCTGACCTATTCGTTCGTCTTCCACCTGGTGCTCACCGGGGCCATGTTTCTGGTGGCTTTTGTCTTTGGTCCGCACCATAGCGAAAACTGGGGCATCAACAACGGTGACGCCGTGGACGCCACTCTGGTCAGCGCTTCCGCCCTGCCCATTCCCCACGTGGACGAATCCAACAACATCGTCGCCAATGATTCCAAGGGCGCCACGGAAACGCAGCCACAACCCAAGCCGGTGGAAACCGAAGACGGAATTTCCATCCAAGGCAAAGTAAAGCCGCAGCCTATCAAGCCCAAGCCGGTGGCGACCACAACCATTCGTCCGCCGCGCCCGATTCCCACGCCGCAGGATACAGCCGTGCCGTATGGCGAAGGCGGTCCGGTAAGCGGACCGTACGGGACTTTTTCCGCCCCACATACGCAAGGCGGTCTGAGCTTTAAGAACGCCGATTTCGGCACACGCTTTGCTTATTACTGCCGCGGCATCAACTCAACCCTTTCGCGCAACTGGTTTAAGCCGGACGTGCAGAACGCGCATCGCGTGTACCTGCTGTTTGACATCATGCGTGACGGTTCGCCGACGAACGTTCGCGTGGAGCAATCCAGCGGCGTCCCCGCATTGGACCAGCTGGCCGTGCGCGCCGTGCAGCGCAGTGATTTTGGTCCGCTGCCGCCGGAATATACGGACAGCAAACTGCAAGTGGAATTCTGGTTTGACTATTCGAAGTAAAACGAAAACAGCTAAGAAAACCCAAGCAAAAAAGTGGAGACATGTTGAAACAAGCTAACGCAAAAAAGTCAGAAGGAATGAAAACACGTTTCGCACTGCTGGTCGTGGCTTTGCTGGTCGTGGGGCTGCTGCCCGTGGCCCCGGCGAACGCCCAAGACTGGTACAAAGGCGGCACCAACAGCGGCGCACCCATCCGCATGGCGGCCGCGGACTTTAAACCGGCCACCGGTGATCCGCAGACGCAACCCCTGAATACCGTCTTCAACACCACCTTGTTCAACGATCTGGACAACGCCGGCATCTTCGAAATGGTCGCCAAGAGCTTTTATCCCGCGGGCACACCGGGCTACCCGCAGGACATCAAACTGGACGCGTGGAGCAATCCTCCGCCGAACGCGGCCATGGTGGCCTTTGGCAACCTGGGTGTAACCGGCGGCAAGATCAGCGTGCAAGGCTGGCTCTTTGACGTGAAGAACCCGGCGTCACCACAGGTTCTGGGCCAGCAATATAACGAAGACGCCACGCCGGAAATGGCGCGGCTCATCGCCCACCGCTTTGCCAATGAGATCATCACCCGCCTGGGTGGAATCCCCGGTCCCATGCTGAGCAAGATTTATTTCATCAGCGACCGCACCGGCCACAAGGAAGTATGGCAAATGGATTACGACGGCGGCGGCCAGCAGCAGGTAACTAAGCTGGGCTCCATCGCGCTGTCACCCCGCATTTCACCGGACGGTTCCCGCCTAGCCTTCAGTGGCCTGACGAAAGACTCCTGGCAGATGATGATGTACTCTTTTGATCTCGGCCGGGCGGTGGCGTTCCCGCGCTTCCCGGGCGGCAATTATTCCCCCGCGTGGTCTTCTGACGGGACTAAAATTGCTTTCGCTTCCTCCATGGGCACGGGAGCTTCAGAGATTTACCTGGCTGACGCGTCCGGCGCTGGCCCCAAGCGGCTGACCACCGGGAAAACCGATATTTCACCCGTCTTCAACCCCAAGACCAACGCGCAAATTGCCTTTGTGAGTGGACGAACGGGCCTGCCCCAGGTCTACGTGATGGACGCGGACGGCAGTAACGTGCAGCGGGTGACCGATCAGGGCTATGCTGTTTCGCCTTCGTGGTCGCCCAACGGACTGCTGCTGGCGTTCTCCTGGGTGCGCAAATACGGCCCCGGCGTGCTGGGTGGCGCGGACATTTATGTTATGGATATCGCATCACGACAGATCGTACAATTGACGCATGATGGCGGGCGGAATGATTTTCCGTCGTGGTCGCCGGACGGCCGCCACATCGTGTTTCAGTCCAATCGCAGTGGTGAACAGATCTGGAGCGTGCTGGCAGACGGCACTCATCTGCAGCAATTGACGCGGACGGGGCGCAACAGCCAGCCGAACTGGAGTACGCACTAACGGTTTTTAGTCATATCGCTTTTGTTTAAAAATTTAGTTGGGCCGTTTTTGTTGAGTCGTTGATTTTGGGTTTGTTTTTGTGAAAACAAGGCCGAGCGCAACTCGCCTAAAAGTCTTGGGAGGACGAGAGTGAACTACTTGAAGAGGTACTGGCTGTTAGTACTGGGATTGCTGGCCCTAACATTGTTGGTAAGCTGTGGCAAAAAACCGGTGAAAACGCCGCCGCCACCGCCACCCGTAACCGCTACGCTTTCCGCTAACCCTGGCTCCATCCAGCGCGGACAGTCCGCCACACTGACCTGGAGCACAACGAACGCCGATGACGTGAACATGGACGGCAACAAAGTCGATCCCAACGGCTCACAGTCCGTGTCACCCAGTGACACCACCACCTACCACCTGCACGCCAAGGGCGGCGGAGGCGCGCAAGACGCCACCGCTACCGTGACCGTAACCGCTCCGCCCACGCCGACGCCGGCTCCAACGCCTCGTCCGACGCCGCCACCAGTCACCGACGAACAGCTGTTCGCGCAGAACGTCTCGGACATCTACTTTGACTACGACAAGTCTGACGTGCGTGCTGACGCGCAGGCCACCCTGTCCCGTAACGCCGAGTTCCTCAAGGCGCACCCCGGCTGGAAAGTCCAGATTGAGGGCAGCTGCGATGAACGCGGTTCCACGGAATACAACCTGGCCCTGGGCGAACGCCGCGCCGATTCAGCGAAACAGTTCCTGGTCCGCGCCGGCGTAAGCGCTGATGCGCTCAAGACCATCAGCTATGGCAAGGAAAAACCTGTCTGCTCGGCTTCCAACGAAGATTGCTGGCAGCAGAACCGGCACGATCACTTTGTGCTGATCTCTCACTAACAACAAGAATCGCCGGACGGGGTCATACAAACTGTCACCCGTCCGGCGTTACTTCCCGGTTTCCCCGCGCCCCCGTCTGCTTTAGAATCCTTTCAAGGACACGTGTTTCGGCATCAAACATTTCAGGCAAATAATATTTCAGCGATTCAGCGAGTTTATGACTATGAAGAAACCCAGCATTCAAGTTCTGCTTGCCCTGCTCGTCGCCGCCGCCGGCATGGCGCAACCCGCAGCCGCGCAGAACACCAAATCGCAGCTTATCCAGATCCAGACCCAGTTGCAGATCATGCAAGACAGCATGACCAAGATGCAGCAATCGTTTGACGAACGCATGGGCGTGATGAAGGAACTGGTCACCACCCAGACGGACAACGTGAACAAGATGGGCGTGGCCGTCCAGAATCTGCAAAAGACCCTGGGATCGCAGACCACGGACGCTTCCAGCAAAGTGGACCAGATTTCCGGACAGATCCAGGCGATGCACGATTCGGTGGACGAACTGAAAGCGCGCATGGCCAAGCTGAGCAAACAACTGGACGATATTCAAGCCGGGCAACATGCCATCACCACTCCGGCAACGGGCCCAGCGGGCACCACGCCGGGCGGACCGGGCTCAGCCGCACAAGCTCCTCCGGCTGACCAGCTCTACAATGACGCGCTGCGCGACTACACCACCGGCAAGAACGATCTGGCCGGACAGGAATTCGCGCAGTACTTGCAGTTTTACGGCACCACCGATCTGGCCGGCAACGCGCAGTTCTACTTAGGAGAAATTCAATATCGCCAGGGCAATCTGGCCGGCGCCGTACAGTCCTACAACAAGGTGCTGGACCAGTATCCGGGCGGCAACAAGTCTGCTGCCGCGCAACTGAAAAAAGGTTATGCCCTGCTGGATCTGGGACAAAAGAGTGAAGGCGTTGCCGAACTTCGCAGCCTGATCAGTCGCTATCCTAAGAGTCCGGAAGCAGCACAAGCCAGAGATCGCTTGACGAAGCTGGGGGTCGCGGGTGCGGCCTCCAAGCCTTCGCGGCCCTCGCCCCGGCACTAATTGAAGAGCACTTAGGCTTTTTCTGTACTACGTCCACTTCACGGTTCCTGCTTTACGGTTTCTTCCTTCCCAGTTTCTTCCTTCTGAACATCAGTCTTCTGAACATCAGTCTCAAGCTTCTCTTTTAATATCTTTTTCTTCGGCATGGTCGTAATCACCACCACGCTTACCAACACCAGAGCTGTGCCGACGATAGTCCGCGGGCCAATGACTTCGCCGCCGAGAAAATATCCAACGATCACGGCAATCAGCGGATTTACGTACGCATAGGTTCCAACACGTGTGGGCGATTCATGATGCAACAGCCATACGTAGGCCGTGAAAGCGACAATCGATCCGGGCACGATCAAATAAATCAGAGCCAGCCAGGCTCCGCTGGAGACCGCCGAGATGTGGAATCCGCGAAACTCTCCGAACAGTCCTGCGACCAGCAAGAGCATCACGCCGCCTGAGAGCATTTGCGCGCCGGAGCTCATGGCCTTGGCGGAAGGCAGCGAGACTTTGCCGGTCAGCGCGGAGGCTAGCGACCAGGTGATTGCCCCCACCACCAGAGCAAGCGCGCCGGTGGTATCAATCGGCGCTTCACCCAGATTCAACGACCGGCTCACCAGTACGGCAACGCCGCCGAGTCCAATGAGCAGCGCAATCGCCAGACGCGGCGTCAGGCGCTGCGTCCGCATGATCAGAATTTCGGACAAGGCCATGAAAACGGGGATGGTGGCCAACATGACGGCAGTCAGTCCCGAAGGCACGCGCTGCTCGGCCCAGAAGACCAGCCCATAGTCGAGGACAAAGATGAACACCGCCAGAATCGACGCCCCGCCCCACTCGCGCAGCGTGGGCGAAGGCGTCCCGCGCACTCGCATCCAGAGGTAGAGCACCGCGCCGGCGGCCAGAAAACGCATACCGGCCAGAAGGAGCGGCGGCACTTCGCGCACACCAACACGAATCGCCAGGAACGTGGAGCCCCAGACAAGATAAATGATCGCGAAGGCCAGCAGCACCTTCCATGTGGGCGGTCGTGAGGTAGTTTCCATACAGATTCCGGATGAACGAAAATAATCGCGAAAGGTATTAGATCAGGCGCGGATGCTTTGGACGCGAGCGGAAGGCATTAAATGTTTTTATGGGGCTATAACGTATTGAGAGCTGTGGGCTGTTGGTCGCGGCGACAAAATACATCAATTGCGGTTTTATGCAATGTTATTTCGGTTTCACGATCAGCTGAAGTTTCCGCAGGCAGTAGCGGATTTCGTCGGCCATTTCGGTCACGCGCATGCCTTCCTGCACCATCAGCTTGCAGGAAAGAGCGGTGCGCTGCGGCGTGTCCGGACCCAAGTCAAAGCTGATGCGGCAATACTGGCACTCTTCATTCCAGCAGAAACGTCCGTAGGAAATGTCTTCCGGCGAGAGGTATTGCATGCAGCGGAGAAGCATGTTCCCTTCCGGGACTTCAAACTCCTTATCGCCGAGCTTGATCTTGATGAGCTTGTCGAACGGGCGAAACAAAGGCCCCGGGCTGTGCATGGGATGATTCTAGTTCAAAACGATTGGCAGGGAAAACCAAGGGGGAAACGGGGTTTCGACCTCCCTGTCATCCTGTCTATAACAACGACGACGGTGTCAAGGGCAAACGAGGGCATCGACGCTACAGGTTTTAAAGAAGCGCCATTTCGCTCTCGCGGAAAATGTTTTTGTTGCTGTTGCATAAAACCAAGACTCGCGTTTTT
>JANXPR010000065.1 GCA_025357215.1 Acidobacteriaceae bacterium
CGGTCGCAGCGCTCGGCTTCTTCCATGAGGTGCGTGGTCACGATGATGGAAACGTTCTCCTGTGTGCGCAGCTCTTGCAGGTATTGCCACAGGTCGCGGCGCGCGCCAGGATCAAGGCCGGTGGTCGGTTCGTCCAGGAGCAGCACACTGGGATGGTGCATGAGTCCTTTGGCCAACTCCACGCGCCGCTGCATGCCGCCAGAAAATATCTCCACGCGATCATTCGCGCGGTCGCTCAAGCCCACGCGGCCCAGCATTTCGGCAATGCGCTGTTTCAGCGCTGATCCGTGCAAGCCATAAAGATGACCTTGATGCCAGAGATTTTCCGCAGCCGAAAGTTTGATGTCCACGCTCTGCGCCTGGAAGACTACGCCGATGCGGCGGCGGACTTCGTCCGGCTGGGTAGCCGCATCAAAGCCGCTGATCAATGCATGGCCGCCGGAAGGCAGCATCAGCGTGGAAAGAATCCGGAACAAAGTAGTCTTGCCGCTGCCGTTCGGACCAAGCAGGGCAAAGATTTCTCCGGCGCGAACGTCAAAAGAGACTCCATTCAGTGCGGCCCGCTGGCCGTAACTGTGACGCAGATTCTCAACTTGAATAACGGCCGATGAACCGGGACGATCTGTAACCGAGGGCATGTTTTCCATAACCGTGGCCATGGTTAACGCACCACATTGATCATCATCAATGCAAAGAGGATCGGAAGATAAATAATGGATGCTTGCAAAAGATGGCGCGCAACGCGTTGCGACTCGGGGTCGGTGGTGGGTAGCTTGGTCCGTGCCAGGCGCAGTACAAACCACAGGAATCCCAGACCCAGCACCAATGCGCCGACCATATAGACGCGGCCGGTCATCCGCCACAGCACCGGCATCAAGCTGATGGGGATGAGCGCGGAGCAATACGAAATCATCTGGCGAAGCGTCGCATGCCCGCCTTTGTCGACGACAGGCAGCATCTTGATTCCGGCGGCTTCGTACTGGTCACGATACATCCAGGCGATGGCCTGGAAGTGTGGGAACTGCCAGAAGAAGACGATCAGAAAGAGGAATACGCCTTCCATTTCCACGTGGCCGCGCGCGGCCGTCCAGCCAAGCAATGGCGGCATGGCGCCGGGGAACGCGCCAATAAAAGTGGAGATGGGCGAAATCTTTTTAAGCGGCGTGTAACACGCCAGATAAGTCACGGCCGTGGCTAGGGCCAGCGCGCCGGTTAGGATGTTGGTAGTGATGGCCAGGGAAACTGTTCCGACTATCACCGCGGTCAACCCGGCGATCAATCCAGTGGTGACGGACATTCGTCCCGAAGGCAAAGGACGATTTCGCGTGCGCTTCATCAGCGCGTCCAGCCGGCGTTCAATCACTTCGTTGAGCGCTGCCGCGCCAGCTGACGTGAGTCCTATACCCCAGAGTGCGTTGAGCAGATTCCATGTGAACCATGGCTCGTTGCTGCGGGCCGCGCCCATGTAGTATCCGGCCCATGCGGTTACCACCAGCAGGGAAGTCACGCGCAACTTGAAGAGCTGAGCGTAATCGCCCAAGAGAGAATTCCGTTTGGCCTTCACGTCTGGATTTACGGCGATAGCTTTGCTTGGTTCCTGCTCCACGATTTGTTGGACGGTTGTGCTCATGCCGTGGCCGCCTTGCGACCGTCAAATGGCAATACTTGCGCGGGCGATGTGGAGTGCCGGTAGGCCTGGATGGTGAAAATTATCGTGAGCGCCAGAATCAACGCGCCTATGCCCAGATGGGTCACTGTGACGCCGACCAGAAGCAAAGTCGGTTGTGGATCGTTCACGCTCTGCAGCACGCGGACGACATAAGCAAAAATACCAATCATCATCTGCATGATGCCCAGCGTAAGCATCCAGAGCGCGGGTTTTCGCAAGTGCGGAATTTTCTGGTGTTTGGTTAGCGCCATCACGCTCAGGTAAGCGATGAGTCCGATGACCAGCAGTGAGTTCAGCATGTGCGGATATAAAAACATGTGGACGATTTTCTTGGCTGGCCAGTGATCGGACCCGGTGGGACCCCATTTGGTCCACACGTGGCGGAAGGCCGCGCCCAGAGTGAGTTGTAGATAGAGGAAGCCCAGCAGCATCCAACTGTGGCGGATCAGAGGGGCAGCGTCTTTTTGCGAAATCGATTCGGCTGGTTCTTCCATCCAGCTTTTACTGGTGAAAACCGCAATGGCCGCAAGAACGCAAAACATCGTCTGGCCCACAACACCGTGTGCCGTGGAGATGGCCGGAGGAAGAAAATTCAAGACGGTAAGCCCGCCGAGCACACCTTGAAAAATTACGCCCAACACCGCGCCGATGGTCAGCGCGCGCATCCAGCGGCGCTTGTCAACCAGCCAGGTCCAGACCGCCGCAATGATCGTGAGCAGCCCAACAAATTCCGCCACCATGCGGTGCCCGTGTTCAAACTTTACGCCGCCAATCATGCGCGGCATCTTCGTAAATGAGCCAAAGCTGGTTGGCCAATCAGGGACGGCCAGTCCGGCATTGTTGCTGGTGACCAACCCGCCGGCCACGATCAGCAAAAAGGCCAGAACAGCCACAAACACGGTAAAACGATGATGCGCGGCGTTGTAGGCGGACGGCGTCAGAACAACTCCTTGGGAAACCCTTTATTTTACCATCTGCGTCATCGCTTGCGTCGTGGCCGCGCGGACGATTAGTGGCGCAATTCTGAGCGCAGATTAGTGGCATGAATGGCGTCAAGAATCGCCGCGGAGAATGCCTGGAACTCGGTTCCGGCTTCCACCACGGTGGTCAGGTCGTGGTTTTCTTCCTTGCCGTCAAGGAACGCAGCGAACTGCGAGCCGACCGCCAGCACTGCGCCTTCGTTGTCTTCCAGGCCGGCCGCGGTGGAGTAATCGTCCAGACGAGAAGTGATCAAGTCCAGCATGGTGTCGCCGTAAGGACTCGACTTGGCAAACTCGCGAATGGCTGCCTTGTAAACCACGCGAGTCTGCTCGATTTTGCGCGATTCGTCCCGGCTGGCCTGCATGCGCGCGGCGCGGTCCAACGCCAGGTCCACGGCAAATAGGCGTAAAAAGATGAGTTCGCTGCACCATTCGTCGGACTTGCCGTTCAACTCTTCGCGTTGCGGCTGCATCGCGGAGGTAAAAACAGCGGCGGCGAACTCCGCCGGAGTCATCGTCATGTCAGGCTTCTGGGCCATGCGTGAGGCACTATTCTACTGCGGGATTTACTGTGGCGCGAAGGTAAATGCCGCTTTCGCGATTTCTTTCGCCCCCACTTTGACCTGGATGGTTTGTTCGCCGAATTTCTCGTGGACGGCGGCAATCGTATAGTCGCCGGGAGGCAGATTCGCGATCTGGAAGGTGCCGTCCTCGGCGCTCACCGCATAGTAAGGATGCGTCATGATGTTGAGATAAGCGCGCATCCACGGATGCTGGTTGCACTGCAGAATCATCTGCATTTCCGGCTTGGCAAACATCTTTACGATCGGTGGATCAGTCGGCATCTGGCTTTCGTTCCATTCCGGATTGCCGTGGGGCATGTTGTGGATGTTGTGGTCCGCCGTGTCAGTGTTGGTGACCTTGAATTGTTGCCCCACCATCACGCCCAGCACGCGCGGCTGGTAGCGGCAACCGTGCTGTGTGAGGACAACCGGCTCCGCGGGAATAGCGAACGATCCGGCAGGCAATCCGGCTTTCACGTAAACAAAGACGTTGGCCAGTTTTCCATTCTTCACCAGCGCAGCTTCTGACGGCTGGGGCTTCGGCGGACATCCTGGATCGGCACTCATATCCAGCGTAGCCATCTTAGGGACGGCGCCTTTAAAGCTGACAACGCCGCTGACGCTGCCGGCTGTTGCCGGATTGATGGAGATTGTCGCGGCCTTGGCGGGCACGGACGCAGGCTGCGGCGCGGCGGGTTCGGATTTGCTGCATCCAGACGCAGAAATAAGGAGAAGCGCAGAAACAAGCGCACTAGGAAGGAACGCATTAGAACGAAACGCATTGGAACAAAAAATGACCAACGAGATGTTTTTCATGTCGTTGGTCATTTTAAATGGCCGGGTGACGAAATTGATTTTCAGATTTCCGGAAGCTTTGCGCGCTTTAGCTGACGACCGCCACGGCTTCCATGTTCTCAATGATCGCGTCAGCGAATTCCGTTGTTCCGGACGTACCGCCTACATCGCGCGTGTTGTGTTTCTTTTCTTTGTAAGTTTTCTCCAGCGCGGCGTAGATGCGGTCGGCGGCTTCCACTTCGCGCAAATGGCGCAGCATCAGCACAGCGGATTGCAAAAGCGCTGTTGGGTTAGCCATGTCTTTTCCAGCAATGTCCGGCGCGGAACCGTGGACGGCTTCGAAAATCGCGCAACCGTCGCCCAAGTTGGCGCCCGGAACGAGGCCCAGTCCGCCGACGAACGCGGCACACAAGTCAGAGATGATGTCGCCGTAAAGGTTTTCCATTACCAGCGTGTCGTACTGATAAGGATTCATGACCAGTTGCATGCACGTGTTATCGATGATGTGCTCGGCGTACGGGATTTCAGGGTATTCCTTGGCGATATCGCGGCAGCAACGCAGGAAAAGGCCGTCACTCATCTTCATGATGTTGGCTTTATGAATGGCGCTGATCTTTGCGCGTTTTTCGCGGCGCGCATATTCAAAAGCAAAGCGCGCAATCCGCGTGGACGCCTTCTCCGTAATAATCTTCAGCGCTTCCACCACACCTGGCACCACTTCATGCTCAATGCCGGAATACTCGCCTTCAGTATTTTCGCGGACGATGACCAGATCCACGTCGGGAAAGCGCGTGGGCAGGGAAGGAAGACTCTTAATCGGACGGAAATTTGCGTACAGCTCAAACTTGCGGCGCAGGGCAACGTTGATGCTGGCGAATCCGCCGCCAATGGGCGTGGTGATGGGGCCTTTCAGTCCGAGGCCGGTACGTTCAATTGACTCAATGAGCTCTTTGGGAATGTACTCGCCCGTTTTTTCGTAGGCGGACGCGCCGGCATTCACCATTTCCCAGTCAATCTTTACTCCGGTCGCTTCCAGAATGCGGACGGTCGCGCGAGTCACCTCCGGGCCGATACCGTCGCCCGGGATCAATGTCACCTTATGAGCCATATTTCCTGCTTATTTCGTGGATTTGGTTTTTACAGGTTTCGGTTTTTCCGGAGCAGCGTTGAGGCGTTCCAGTTCACTGTGAAATTCACTCACGTCCTTGAAATCGCGATACACCGAAGCGAACCTTATATATGCCACTTTGTCGATCAGTTTCAGGCGGTCCATCATCAGTTCTCCGATGTCAGTGACCGTCCGTTCGCGTTCCGGCGCATCTACAACGTATTGCTCGACTTCATTAACGATCTGTTCCAGCTTGCCCATGGATATCGGCCGTTTTTCGCAAGCCCTTAACAAGCCGTTGAGTACTTTCTTCCTCTCAAATTTCTCGCGGCGGCCATCTTTTTTGATGACCATGAAAGGGATCTCATCGCTTCGTTCATAGGTTGTGAAGCGGCGTTCGCACTTCAGGCATTGCCGACGACGGCGGATGACGTCGCCCTCTTTACTTTCGCGCGAATCGATGACTTTGTCTTCTTTGAAACCGCAAAACGGACACATCATGATTTGTCGACAGGCGGCTCCCAGTTCCGCATCTCTTTCCAATGTAAGCCTTCT
>JANXPR010000088.1 GCA_025357215.1 Acidobacteriaceae bacterium
GTACCACCCTGGAAGAAGGGAGAGTTCTGCGGGAACGAACCGTTGTTGATCAGGTTTTCAAAAGCTGAAGTCAGCAACGGCGGGGGCACCGTCCCCGGAGGCAGAGGCAGCGCGGGAACCACGGGGCATCCGGCCAACACGCACGGCGTAGGCAGGAACATACTGTTTAAAAGATAGGTTCCTGTCGTTTGGTTGCGCACGCTGGGCAGGCCCGCAATGATCGGCGGACGCTGCGGCGCGGGAACAAAGAAGAACGTAAGCGTGTATTTGTCGTTGAACACTCCGAAGCCGGAGCGGATCACCGTCTTGGAGTCTGGCGCGTATGCAAAACCGACGCGCGGCTGGAAGTTGTTGTGATCGCCGTTGACGAAGAAACCGAGTCCCGCCTCCACGTCATAACGCAAACCGTAATTCACGGTGAGCTTGGGTGTGAGCTTGTATTGGTCTTGAATAAAGAAACCAAAATAGCTGTGGTTCAAATTGACGTTGAAGTTGGAGGCCTGCGACGCGAGAAAAGCGTTGTCCCACGTGGTGGGCACCGAAGGCGAAGCGGCGGCGGTGTTAATGGGACCGGGGCCGACAGGCGCTCCCCAGAAAAACGCGGCGAGGCATGGTGAAACCAGACCAATCAACGGCGCCGGACACGGTGTTGCGCCCCACCCGGATTTTCCGGAAGCCAGCAGATCGCCCAGGCTGGGGAAGATTACGCGCGCCGGCGTGAATCCCGGCCACAGCACGAAGTTGCGGACGTAATTCACGTCCGCGCCAAACTTCGCAAAGTGCTTGCCGTGAATCCAGGAAAAAGTATCGGAACCCTGGATACGCGTTTCGTTGTAACGGTCAAACGCGCCGAAGTTGTGTCCGAGCAGAAGCAGGTTGGGGACGTCGAGATTCGGCTGGCCGCTGACGCCGGGGAAACCGTAATTGCGTCGCGCCCATTGGAACAACACGGAGTTCACTTTGCTTTCACTCAACTGTGACGTAAGCGTGCCGACCAGGGCCTGATCGCGCAGAGATCCGTTGCGTCCGCTGCTGGGAGCGCCGATACCGCCACCATCCAGTGTTTCACCCACCAGCATGTTGAGATCGTTGGCGTCCTGGATGGAATAGCGCGCGGCAATCCGGTTCTTGTCGTTAAGTTGGTGGTCGAATTTGATGAAGCCGTTGTCCACGTCGGCGGTCTTCAGCACGTTCAGGTTTTCCGGCGCAATGCCCAGGCTGGACTTCATGGCGTTGATCGCCGCGATGTTGCTAACCAGCAGCGCGGGATATGTTGGCGACTGCGCGCGACGCTGGCCTTCATAGTTAAGGAAGTAGAAAGTACGGTCTTTGCTGATGGGTCCGCCCAGCGTACCGCCGAACTGCCCTTGGCGAAGGGTGTCAAAACCCGGCGAGGTAAGGACTGACTTGGCGTTGACCGCGTTGTTTTCCAGATAGCCGTAGAGTGACGCGTGCTGATCATTGGTGCCGGACTTGGTGACAATGTTCACGATGCCGCCCAGGGCGCGTCCGTATTCCGCGGCAAAACTGTTGTTGACCACGCGGAATTCACTTACCGCTTCCTGCGAAGGTGTGGCCCGCTGCGAACCGGTGGACGTATTGATGTTGTCCGCGCCGTCCACGGTGATGGCGTTGTTCAAGTCACGCTGTCCGCCGAAGGAGATGCGCGTAACCGACGGATCGGTAAACGTGGACTGCAAGCTGATGCGGCCCGTGGTAACGCCCGGGCTGAGCAGCGCGAAGTCCGTGAACAGGCGTCCGCTGATCGGCAGCGACTGGATCTGCTCGGTCTCAATCACCTGGCTCACTTCGGTCCGGGTGGGCTCAATGGTCGGAGCCTCGGTGCTTACGGTGATTTGCTCGCTGGCCCCGGCCACTTTCATCCCTACGTCCAAGGTGGCCACCTGGCCCACGCGGAGAACAATTCCTTTTTGCGATTGTTTGGCGAACCCGGCCGCCGTGACCGTGAGTTCGTAGTTTCCTGGAGGCACGCTGGTCAGAATGTAAAAGCCGGTGCTGTTCGAAGTTGTGGTGTAAACGTGATTGGTATCCACGCTGCGCAGACTCACCGCGGCTTTTACAATCACGCTGCCGGTGGGATCATGGACGGTGCCGTTCAACTGGGCATCGCCGGCGGAGACCTGGGCCACCGCGGCCATGGAGAAGAACAACACGAAAGCAACGAACAGGAGATGGACGACGACTCGCGACTTCATAGTTTCCTCCGGGGGACTTGGAGGAAGTCTAGCGAACGTTCGTTCGGATTCCGCGGACAAAACGGTCGAGCGAATGTCGGGAGGCTTCCGCTTCCTTTTGCGCGGGCCATTCTCCATGACCGGAAAATAAAGTCAAGAGATTATTTTGGCATCAAAATTGTCGTGGCAAGAGACACACCGAGGCGGCGTACCGGGGCACGGACGAATTAAGGCTGCTGCACCACCAGAGTCGGCTGGTCGTAAAGAGCGATCTTCAGGGTAAAAGCTTTTCGTCCGTCGAATGCATCGCCATCAATGGGATATGAGAACACTATGACGCCGGTGAATGAGCCTTTGGCCGGAACTTTAAGTTGGCCGCCCATGGGATCGGCCTTGGCTTGCTGCAACGCCGGAAGCGCCTTCAGATAACCGTTGATGTCACTGGCCGGAGCTGAGTGGTTGGTGTAGCGCTTGCCGTTCGGCATCAGTACTTCGGAATCAATGTCGCGTACCCAGGCCTGCTTGTCGCTTACATTTTCCAATTCAACGCGCACCGCCACAATTGTGCTGTCTCCCTGGTCCACGCGGGCAATCTTGTCAATGCTGCACGTCATGATTGGCTTGGGCCGCGTGGTAAAAGCCACCACGCCGCCAATCACCAGAATGGCAATGGCCGCAATGGCCACCGGCAATACGGGAGGCATGGTCCACTTGGCTTTGTCGAATTCTTCCGCCATGGAAACGCGGCCGGGCGTGTACTCTGGTTGGGTGGGCTCCGGTGAAGCAGGCTGCGGTGAAGCATGCTCCGGTGAGGTTAGGTCCGGTGGCGTGGGCTGATTTTGCTCAGGAGATGGATTGTCCGGCATGAGGGTCCTTTGGTCGCAACCATACTACGCCTAAGTGATGCCGGCATTGAACATCAATTGCGGCAGGCGAGACGTTACGCCGAGGCTGGCTTCAGGCCAGCACCGGCTTACCGCGACGCATCAGCTTAGCGAACTTTGCCGGCGGCAAAGTATTTAGCACGTCTTCTTTAGTGAGCCATGCGCGCCGCAATTGCAGAATGCCGTATTTCATCTTTTCCATGTGCGACGTGTGGTGCGAATCCGTGTTGACAACAATCTTTACGCCGCGCGCTTTGGCCATGCGCAAATGAACGTCAGATAGATCCAGCCGTTCGGGATATGCGTTGTGTTCCATGGCCACGTGCGCTTTAGCGGCGGCGGTGAAGACTTTATCCACGTCGAAAGTGAACGCCTCGCGGCGCAAGAGCTGGCGTCCCGTCGGATGGCCCATGATGGATGTGTTGGGATTTTCGATGGCGCGCAGCAAGCGCTCGGTCATCTGCTTCGAATCCTGATTGAAGGCCGAGTGCACGCTGGCAATGACCAGGTCCATCTGCTCGAGCACGGAGTCGGAGAGATCAAGTTCGCCATCGGCAAGGATGTCCACTTCAATCCCGGCAAACATGATGATGCCTTCAATCTTCTTTGCGGCTTTGTGTATGCGCTTGATGTGCTCCTCGGCGCGCTTGTCGTCCAGTCCGTTGGCGAACGCCAGGTTCTTGGAGTGATCGGTGATGGCCATGTATTTATAGCCGCGGGCGCGGGCGGCTTCCGCCATTTCCTCGATGGTATTTTTACCGTCGGTCTCCACGGTATGCATGTGGACGTCGCCTTGAATGTCGGCTTCAGTGATCAGATCGGGCAGTGTGCCTTCTTCGGCGGCTTCAATCTCGCCGGTGTTCTCACGCAACTCCGGCGGGATGTAGGTCAGGCCCAGCTTCTTGTAGATATCTTCTTCGGTTTTGGCGGCGACGCGTTTTTCGTCGTCCAGGCGAGCCAGGTCGTATTCATTAAGCGTGTAGCCCATCTTGAGCGCGCGCTGGCGGAGTGTGACGTTGTGGCTTTTCGATCCAGT
>JANXPR010000192.1 GCA_025357215.1 Acidobacteriaceae bacterium
TCTTCGCAAACTCAAGCTTACTCGGTCCCGACTGGAGCCGTCGTTGTTATGAAATCAATTCTGAGCGCGAAGGCGGAGGAATCTGCTTTTTGCTTATTTCTTCAACTCCGGCGGTACCAAAGCTTTGCCCCAATCCTTGGCCAGGTCTTCCCAAGTAGGATTCAGTTCTTCAATCAGAGCAATCTTCTTGGTTCGCGACCATTTCTTCAATTCCTTCTCCCGCGCGATGCAGTTCCTTACGTACTTGAATTCCTCAAAATAAACTAGACGATTGATCTTGTATCGCTTCGTGAAACCGTCAATCTCCCCTGGCTTGTGCTGCATGACTCGATTGAACAGGGAGTTCGTCATGCCTGTGTACAACCGACGAGACTTGCTCGCCAAAATGTAAATGTAGAATTTCCACTCTCGCTTCAAAAGCAGATTCCTCGCTGCGCTCGGAATGACAATTCCTATAAAACATCGTGACTGCAAGCCATTCAGTTCTCGCCGTCTCGCGAATTCAATCAATTTTCACTTTTGGCACTCTTGGCAATTCTGGCAATCCTTTCAAGCATTCAAGAATACCAAACCCTCGTGCTTGTTTGACTCCTCCCCTCATCACCGTTTACTTTTCTTGAGTTCCACTTATCTCTCCTGAGGTGATGCGTTGTCCAAGAAGCAAGCAGGCGCTGGTATTGATCGCAAGCTGCACGACCCGGTAAAAGACAAACTCTCGCCGGTTTTTCCACTCGACCTTTCCAAATGCAAGAGCGTGAGTGACCTGGTGCGCGGCATGGCGGACACGGCCTTCACCGGACGCCAGCTCGGCGAATCCGTGGACGTACTGGAAGCCATGGCCCGGGACAAAGATTGTTTCGTGGTAATGACTCTGTCCGGCGCCATGACCGTAGCCAAGCAAGGGATGATCATCTGTGATTTGATTGACCGTGGCCTGGTCAACGCCGTGGTCTCCACCGGCGCGCTCATGGCCCACGGATTGGTGGAAGCCACCGGGCAAAAGCATTATCGCTACGATCCGCGGATGAATGACGTGGAGTTGTACGAAGCTGGCTACAACCGCGTCTATGACACGTTGGAGCCGGAAACCAACCTGGACGCCGTTGAACTGGTGATGGAAGAAGTTCTGGGTAAGTGGGATCCGCAGCAGACCATGTGTTCCTGGAAGCTGAACCGCGCCATCGGCGAACACCTGAAGCGGCACGCCAAGGGCCGTGGCATCTTGAAGTCGGCGTATGACAAAGGGGTTCCGGTCTTTGTCCCGGCTTTCACTGACTCCGAACTTGGCCTGGACGTTGCTTTGGCCAACCGCATGCGCGCCCGTAAAGGACAAACGCAACTGCGGTTTGATCCGTTTCTGGACCTGAATTTCTTCGCGGAAACGCTGTTACAGCAAAAGAAGCTGGGCATCTTTACCATTGGCGGCGGAGTGCCGCGCAACTGGGCGCAACAATTTGGACCGTACTGCGAACTGCGCGTGCGTCGCGCGGGAGAAGATGTGCCGCTTAAGCGTTATCACTACGGTGTGCGTGTTTGCCCGGAGCCGGTCCATTGGGGGGGGCTCTCTGGATCGCCTT
>JANXPR010000115.1 GCA_025357215.1 Acidobacteriaceae bacterium
CTGTTGGTTGTAGGTTCGAGTCCTACCGGGCCCACCAAAGCAATTGCCAGAATTGCCAAAATCGGGTAATTGCCAAAATTTGTAAGTCAATTTAAGGCAGTGCATTGTTACGCTGGAACTTAAAAATCTTCTGTCTCATGATTGCCTGCTTAGGCGCAGAACTTCTATCGTGTGCAAGTGCCTTGGGTCAGTCCGCCCCTCGCGAGACATTAGAAAAGATTCCAGCTAGCGGCGCGTGCCAAGCCGAAAACGTAAAACTCCAACTTCACAAGCGCGCACTCGCTGTCCGCCAGATATCCGGCGCGATTCTTTTCAACGCGGGCATGCTGATCGATGCCGATGGCGCGCCGAATGCCTACGGTCCGCACGATCGCGGCCTTGATTTCACCAAAAACGCCAAGAACGGCCGCGCCTGGGCGGGCGTAGTCACAGATTCTTCCGGCAAACCGGTGGTCCAGCGATCCGGGGCGTATCGCGGTTTGTATGTTTCACAAACCACGTTGCATGCGCGTGGAACGCGGATCGCGTCCCCGCAAACGTATGTGAACGCGTCAAAGGTTCCATTTATTGCCTTGCCTCCGGAATTTACAGAACAGTTCGGAGTTGAAATTGGAGACCTTGCCTTGGTCGCGAACACACGCAACGGCAAGCGGGCCTACGCTATTTTTGCCGACGTTGGGCCATCCGGGAAAATTGGCGAAGGATCCATCGCGCTGGCCAAAGCGCTGGGCATCAACGCGAACCCGCGGCGCGGAGGAGTTGCCAGCGGTATTTCCTATCTGGTGTTTCCCGAGTCCGGACTCGGCCAGGGCACGCTCAGGACGCGTGGTGAAATCAACACATCTGGCGCGCGCTTTTTCAGGCAATGGGGCGGATCGCGGCGGCTGCGCGCATGCGGCAGCAATTCGAACTGAAGTTTGAGGAATTCCGCTGGCTCCAGAACCGTTGCCTGGCTCCGGAGCCCCGCGAGAGACTAGTTCTCGTTGGCGGTTGTGGGGTTGATCGTCTTGCCGATCTCGGTGATTCGGGTGGCGGGGAATCCGCTGAGGTCAGCATGCCGGCGAATGATGGCCGGGAAAGAAAGGACTGTACATGGCAACTTCTGAGACCGCTCTGGCAGCGCCCAAGTCAAGCGGACGGCCTGGGCTTGTCAGCTGGCTTACGACTGTGGCTGTTCTTTTTTATATTGCTTGGAGCGGCACAACGCTTTCTTACACCACAGGCCAGTTCGCGGCATTGTACTCGGGCCTGAATGCGAAGCTGCCATTGGCGACCGCGTTTCTCTTTGGCAACTATCGCTGGTTTTACCCTTTCATTTTTGGAGGCGCGGCAGTTTTCGTAGTTGCCAAGCAGTTCTTTGTGCGCCAAAAGTGGGTTAGGCTCGGATTCACGGCGGCGGTCGCGTTGTCCGTCTATCTAGTCAGCTGGGAAGTTGTAATCGCTTTGTACGCGCCCCTTTACGATATTTCAGAAAAGCTCAGCAAGTGATCTCGTCTGCAGCGTGAATGGCGTGGGTCCGGAAGGCCGCACCCACGTGTGTTCTGCCGCCTATTTCTTCAGTGACGCCATATCGATCACAAAGCGGTATTTCACGTCGCTACGCAGCATGCGCTCGTAGGCTTCGTTGATTTTCTGAATCGGGATGACCTCGATATCGGCCACCAGGTTGTGCTGGGCGCAGAAGTTCAGCATCTCCTGGGTTTCTTTGATGCCGCCGATGAGCGATCCGGCAAAATTGCGGCGTTTGAAGATCAGACCAAACGGAGCAACGATAAGCGGTGGTGGTCCACCGACCAGAGTGAGCGTGCCGTCCAGCTTTATCAGGTTCAGCAGAGCATCAACGTCATGCGGGGCAGAGACCGTGTCCAGGATGAAGTCAAAGCTGTTCGCGTGTTTGGCCATCTCGTTGGGATTTTTGGAGATCACGATTTCATCGGCGCCCAGGCGCTTGGCGTCTTCCGTTTTGCCAGGACTGGTGGTGAACAGCACCACGTGCGCACCCAGTGCGTGCGCGATTTTTACGCCCATGTGCCCCAGGCCGCCCAGGCCAACTACGCCTACTTTCTGGCCCTTGCCCACTTTCCAGTGATGCAGTGGAGAATACGTGGTAATGCCCGCGCAGAGCAGAGGCGCAACGCCGGCGGGACCGAGTTTTTCCGGTACATGCAGGACGAAATGCTGGTCCACGACGACGTGATCGGAGTATCCGCCATAGGTCATGCCGCCTAGATGTTTGTCCGGACTGTTATATGTCCCGATGAACTCAACTTCGCAATATTGCTCGAGCCCCTGCTTGCAACTGGGACACGTGCGGCAGGAATCCACCAGGCAGCCCACGGCGGCCAGGTCGCCTTTTTTGAAATGCTTTACGTGTTTGCCCACGGCGGTGACGCGGCCGACAATTTCGTGTCCGGGCAGCGCGGGATAGGTGGTGCTGTGCCATTCGTTGCGCGTGGTATGCAGGTCAGAGTGGCAAACGCCGCAGAAAAGAATGTCGATGGCAACGTCGTGGTCTCCGGGTTCGCGGCGCTCAAAGGAAAAAGGCGCCAGAGGCTCTTGCGCTGACTGCGCCGCGTAACCAATTGCTTTGCTCATGAAATCTCCTTGGAATGAAAGCTTAATAGGGATGAAGGTGTTGGGGGAAACGATTGGGCAGCGTTCGAGTTGCTGAAAATTCAATACACGATATTCGATGCGCAACCAGGAGGTGGAGATTCAGACATCCGCGAGGGCTGGAGATTGCAGCGAGCTTAAGCCGCGGGCTTGGTGTAGCGGCGGCCTACCCAACTGGAGAGCTGGGAATAAACTTCGTCCGGCATGATGTTGAAGCGGATGCCAGCCAGTCCGTCCGGGCCGTTCCAAGTGATTTCGCCGGAGCCTTTGATGCGTCCGCCGGCGGGGAGTTCGAATGCGAATTCAACCTTCGATCCCTTGGAGTGATAGTTCAAGGACCATATGGCCATGCCGCCTTCACTCAAGTTGCACATCGTGCTTTCCAGGTCCTTGCCGTTGGACTTGAGGTCCACGGGAACCATCAAAGGATGGCGATAATACCGGCGTTTTTCCGCAGCCATCATTCCGGTGGCCACGTTGAAGATATTCGCCACTTTGTCTGACAACAGCGGACGGTGCAGAGCAAAGTTTGCGCCGGCGCGGATCACGCCTTGCGACTCCGGTCCAACGCCCATGCAGGCAAAAATCACCGAGCCTTTGTTGGAGCCGCCGGAGCGAATGGTCTGCAACAATTCCAGGGCACCGGGGGTATCCATGTCCAGGACGATGCCATCGACTTTGCGGCGGGAAAGATAGGTGCTGGCCGTGGCGACGGAAGGCGCGCAGTTCAGGCGTCCGTTTACCTTGCGGACAGCCGTGGACACGGCTTTGAATACCGTGTTGTCATTTCCGACAACCAGAAATTCCAGCCCGGACGATCCGGAGGCGGAATCAGGCGCCACGTCTTTTGCGGGGGAGGACATGAGGGTCTAAATAGTCTTGATTGAGCTCGGACAGTTTAGCGGCTCACACCGTTTTGCGCCAGCGCGATTAAGTACAGTGGCCTTCATTTTTGTTACAGTCTTGGATGACTGCGGCGGTTTTCCCGCAGTCAGAGCTCCTTACTCATGTGCTGTTTCTTTTTCTGACACGTCTTCTTCCGGTGCTCTTTGCTCCCATGCCTGCCCCCAGACAGCCTGGCGGGCCAGTTTGTAAGCCTGTTTTTGTGAGCGGGTGATGGTTTTGCTTTCCAGTCCAGCGGTGGTACAGAGGGAAAGCTTCACGTGACCGCTGTGTTTCATAGGATGGCGGACGATCCGGGCCAATGCAGGCTGGGCTTCCCCCTTGCTGGCCACGATGTAGGAAAATTTTTCGTCCTCGTAACCCAGGTCGCCGCCCTTCAGACGCCGATGGAGCGCTGTACGCTCCAGGCGCTGCGAAAAATGGCACCAATCGCCGCGGGCGGCCATGGGACAGAGGTCCTGATGCGGGCAGGGAGCCAAAAGCCGGGCGTTTTGTCCGATCAAGAATGAGCGGGCGGCGTTGATTACAGCGAATCCGCGCGTTGTGCCCGGTTCAACTACCACCAAAAATCCGGTGCAGAGGCTCCAAGCCTGCTTGAGCAGGGCGTCGCGTCGCGATTGGGCCAGTTCGTTCAATGCATATGCAATCACCACTATGTCGTGAGGATCGGCGGAGAAGCTTTGCGAAAGGTCCTGGCGGATCCAGCGAAAGTTTTCTGACTGAAGTCCAGGGCAGGCAGCGGCGATTCGCTTGCCGGTGGCAATCCAGGCGGAGTCGGCTTCCAGCAGAGTTGCGGATGCGATATCAGGAAATACCTGCTGAGCGGCGTGGACGGCAGTACCAGGGCCGGCGCCCAGGTCAAGAATACTGTGAATATGCGCTTCAGGAGCGCGCTGGCGCAGTTCAGAGAATACGTTCCAGGTGGCAGCGTAAGTGGCCGGAAGCCGGACGGCAAGGTATGCGGCGCGTTGCGCGTCCGTTTGAACAGCACGTGAAGAAAAGTTTCCGTCTTTGTACTGGCGGCTGAGTTCGGCAGAAGCGGCGGCCAGGCGCGACGATCCGGCGCGGGCGGCGTGCTGCTTAAGTTCCTGCTCTACTTCCTGTTCGACTTCCTGTTGGACTGCGGCTTGAAGTTCCCGGGGCAGATGCATGGTTTACCGCACCCGGGAAGCCGGTTGATGGTACGGGGAGCGCAAGGTTAATCCTTGTACTTAACGGAGCAACCGTAAGGACGCGTGGCGGCGTCGGTGATCGGCTTGCCGCCCAGAGCTTCCGTAAGCCCAGCGGAAACGTAGTTCTTGGACTTGGGAATATCGGAACCGTCTGAAGTTGGATGATCGTCAATGGCGCCGTTGTAGATCAGGTTACCCCGCGGGTCGATGATGTACATGTGGGGCGTGGTTTTGGCGGCATAAAGATGTCCAAGCGTGCCGCCGGAATCCATCAACACGGCGGTGGGCACGGCATTCATCTTCTGCAGATATTCATTCTCTTGTGCTGGCGTGACGAAGCCCTGTGTGCCGGGAGCCGACGAGATTACGGTGAGCCAGATCACGCCTTTGGCGGTCCAGTCTTTCTGCAGGCGCTGCATGTTGCCGCTTTCATAATGCTTCTTGGTATAAGGGCAGCCCTGGTTGTGCCATTCCAGAACAACATATTTGCCGCGGTAGTCAGAAAGTTTTTGTTGTTTGCCGTTGTTGTCCACTGAGGTGAAGTCCGGCGCGGGTTCGCCCACGCGGGCCGCGAGAGCGAAGGTAGCCAATGCAAAAACGCCTACGGTAGCCAGAGAATAGCGGAACTTTTTCACGAGGGAACTCCTTATTAAGAAGTCTATTTTACCGCTTTCGCGGCAATGGATGAAGCGTCCAGCCGGTAAGCGGAACCGTCACCCAGGACCAGCACGCCGCTCAGGCGCGCCAGAGGCTTGGTAAGTAATTCAGATTTCCGCAGCGCAATGGCCGCGCCCCGCGGTTGCACGCGCAAAAGCTGAGGCGAAGGATTGTCGATCTGATCAGGGTTGAGCGGAAAGAAAAACGCTTTGTTGATGGGCTTGCCGGCGTCGATCGTAAGGACGAAGTTGCTGGTCTGCGATTCCAGCTTCGCTTTCCACGTGCGGGGCCAGGGAGCGGGAAGAGTTTTTTCGGTGTCGGCAAAAAGTTTGGCGGTGGCGGAGTTGGCGTTATCGGTTCCTGGCGGCAAAGAGATTTTCAGCTGGGCTTTGTCCGGGATGCAGACTTCGCGGCAGATCAGCCACTTGGCGTCCAGGATAAATGACAGTGCAAGGTTTCCGTTGATGGCCATAGCCGCAGGCGCATGGATGGGGACCATCAGCAACACGTCGTCGTGATAACCGTAGTCGGCCAGGGTGGGCGAGCTTTGCATACGCTCAGGCTTGGGCCAATGAACGTCACCGGCTGTAAAGCCGCCAGGCAAGTGCCAGTTGAAACTCGGAGGCTGGCCGGAGTCACCCGGGTTCACCCAATAGATATGCCAACCTTTTTCCATCATGAAATGCACGCCGAGCATCAAGTCTTTGCCTGACACGGCAGTTTGCCGCGACAGAAGTTCCACGCGTGCGTGCGTGACTTGAACAGGTTGAGCGTTTGCGTAGAGACTCATGCTGGACACGATGAGCCATGTTGCTAGACGAAAGGCCGCCAAGTTTCTGATGGGCATGTCAGGTTTGATTTTACGCGGAAAAGTTTCCCGGTAGAAGGAATCCTCAAGCGGTGTGGAGCGCAGCGACATAAATAAGCACAAAAAAGGACGCCGGTTTTGCCGGCGTCCTTTTGGTTGGAGGTAAAGGTAGGTTTACGGCAGTACGTAGCGCATGCTCACAAAGCCCTGGACCAGGTGGGCGTTTTTGGGAGAGCCTGTGGGCACGAACCACGGAGAACGGGTCACGTACGAAGCTTGCGTGACCAGCAGCACTGCGCCGTATTGCGGGTTCTTCCAGAAGGTCTGGGTCCATTCGGCCGAACCTTCCTGGATAGCGCGGTTCACGATGTTCGCGCTGTTGGCGCCGCCAAAGCCGATGATCGGCTTGACTACGGCAGGAGACGTGAGATCCGGGAACGAGTTACGTCCGAAGAAAGCGCCGCCGTAGTAGAAGCCGAACTGGCTCTTGGGCATCGGCTGAGCTTCGATCCCGACGAGAGCGGTACCGGAGCGAACCATGGAGATGTTGACGTCGCAACCACCGGCCGCGCCAGAGACGCAAGTTCCGCCACTGACAGCCGGGATCGGGAAGACCACGGCTTGCGGACCAGCGCCGATCAGATAACGGCCAATGCCGGTTCCCCACATGCCGCTGCCCAGGAACCGGAGGTTTTGGACCACTTCATAGTTCAAAGCAGCCTGGAAGCCTTCGCCCGTCTTGGTGTGCTTGGAGAACTGTGCGCCCACCACAGTGGGCACCACGGCGACTTTGGCCGAGGTGATAATGCCGCCGCCTTCCAAGTGGAACTTCCTGCCGCCCAGAGGAGCATCATAAGCAAACTTGGTCATGACGTCCGGGAAGGCGTTAGGAGCGCCGGGTACCGCGGCGTTATCAAACTGAGTTCCCAGAGCAGCGTTGAAGGCCGTGGGGAAGATGACTTCATTGCCTTGTCCAATGAACTGCTGCGGGTTTTCAATGGCTACGCCCCACTGGAACTTGTCATTGAAGTGATAGACGGTGCGGAATTCGTTGGCGCGCGTGTAATTGAGTCCCACATGCGTCTGCGCGTCTTCACCAATGGTGATGGCCAGGTCAGAAGGCATGGGCGAAATGCCCGTGCGGTTGGGGGTGAGCATGCCCCAGGTTTGTCCACCCAGGAATTCCCACTTGCCGCGCTTCAAGTCAACCCAATAAACGCGCAGGCGGTTGGTGTGGCTGTTGGAAGTAACGAACACGTTGGCGGCGTCGTTGCCGTTGAAGTCGCCTTCCAGGAAGCCGGTTACGTTGTTCTCGCCGTATTTACCGGTGATCTTCATGCTGTAGCGCGAATACTGGCCGGTCATGCGGAACTCAGTCAGGTGACCCGCTGGTGTGTTGCTGAACGGAATCGCCCAGAAGTTAGTGGCGGAAACGTTGCCCGTATTGGTGCTGCGGAAAACGTTTTCAAAGTCCACAAAACCGCCGGGGGTGAATTCGGTGCCACCGATGCGGAAGGAAAGAGGCGACTCTTTCGGCTTCGCGGCGTCGGCCTGGACGGCAGTAGCGGCCGCGGCAGGTGATGTGGCAGTGGTGGTCAACGCGGCTTCAGCCACGTGGGCCGTGCCGTTGTTTTTGTCGGACAAAGACTGTTGCAAGCTCTGGATCTGCTGTTGTTGTTGCGCGATCTGTTGTTGCTGCGCGGTAATCGCTTCCCGCAGAGCTTTCAACTCATCGGCCACGTTGGTATTGCTGGGTGTACTTGATTGTGCCAGCGCCATTCCGGACGCCAGCACGAGGAAACCTAAATTGCGTAGAATTTTCATTGAAACCCTCCTCGCTCACTCACCAAAAGTTATTGGAATCGTGACCCTGACCGGAATCGTATTCTCGGGGTCCTCGGCTGCATTGCACACTGTGTTGTCTGTACTGCTTAGGAAAATGCGGCGGATATTTATACCACCAAACTTTAACGTGGTGTCAATACAGGTTTAACAATGCGCAATGGCCCGAACCCGCATGGAATCAGGCGATGCAAAAGGGCCTTCCAAAAGTGGAATTTATGCATGAGACGTTTTCGGACATGCCTCCGGGATGCTCAAGAATCAGTCGTTCAGGGTGATCCCGAAAACTGAAGCATGTTCCCGAAATTGGAAGGTTGCTAAAAACAGCGTAATAAGGAGTCGGGAAACTAACAAAACTTATTGCTGCCAGACACGAGGAAAACGCCGGAAAACAAAAAGGCGCCGGAATGAATCCCGGCGCCGAGAAAGTAAAAATCTAGCTTTCAGACTACGGAAGCACGTAGCGCATGCTCACATAGCCCATGACCGTGTGCGCGTTCTTGGGAGCGCCCAAAGCCACGAACCAAGGAGAGCGCGTGACGTACGAAGCTTGCGTGACCATCACCAGAGCTCCGTATTGCGGGTTCTTCCACATGGTCTGGTTCCACTCGAACGAACCTTCCTGAATGGCGCGGTTGGCGCTGTTGGGTGAGTTGATGCCACCGAAACCGATGAACGGTTTCACCAGCAGTGGCGAGGTTACGTCAGGGAACGCGTTGCGCTGGAAGTAAGCTCCGCCGTAATAACCGCCAAACTGGGTCTTGGGCATGCTGGGCGGATTGATTTCAAAACCCACCAGCGCGGTACCGGAATGAACCATGGACGGTGCAAGATCGAACGCTGTAGGGCTGTTCTGAATCGGGCGGATCACAACCTGTGGTCCCAATCCAATAATGTAGCGGCCGTTGCCGGCTCCCCACAATCCGTTGGCCAGGACGCGGAAACCTTTTATCAGGTCCACGTTGAACGCGGCCGTGCCCGAGCCACCGATTACTTTGTGCTGAACGAACTTGGAGCCGCCAATGGGAACGTTGGCGACTTTCACGTTGGTCAACAAGCCACCCACTTCAAAGTGTACGTGCTGACCGTTGCCAAAGTTGTTGTCGTAGGCAATCTTCGGGAGCACGTCTGGGAATGCGTTGGGCGTGGTGGTGATGTTAGCGGCATCAAGCTGCGAACCCAGTACGGCGTTGAAGGCGAATGGGAAGATGACTTCGCCGGCACCCACAAACTGCTCAGAATTTTCAACCACTAAACCGAACTGCCAGTTGTCGTTAGGATGGTAGATGGCGCGGAATTGAGCGGCGCGAGTGTACGGGATACCGACGTGGACGTTGGCGTCTTCACCAATGGTGATAGCCAGGTCAGAAGGCATAGGCGAAAGGCCCGTGCGGTTCGGAGTGATAAAGCCCCAGGACGATCCACCCAAAAATTCCCACTTGCCGCGTTTCACATCAACCCAGTACAGACGCAGGCGGTTGGTGTGGCTGTTGGAAGTAACGAACACGTTGGCTGCGTCGTTGCCGTTGAAGTCGCCTTCAATGTAGCCGGTGACATTGTTCTCACCGTACTTACCGGTGACCTTCAGGTTGTAGCGGGAATACTGGCCCGTCATGCGGAGCTCGGTAAGGTGGCCCTGCACGGTGTTGTTGTAAGGAATGGCGCCGAAGCCGGTGGCAATATTGCTGCCGGTATTGGTGGTGCGGAAAACGGTTTCAAAATCCGCAAAGCCGCCCGGAGTAAATTCCGTGCCGCCGATGCGGAAGGAAAGAGGCGACTCTTTCGGCTTCATGGCGTCGGCCTGAACCGCGCTTGCCGGGTTGGCAGCGGGCGTGGTGAGGGCCGCATTTTCCACATGCGCCGCCTTGGTTTCCAGGGCGCTCTGCAGAGTTTCCAGCTGTTGTTGCTGCTGCTGGAGCAGTTTCTGCTGGTCAGCAATTTGTTTTTGCTGCTGAGCAATGGCTTCACGCAGCGACTTTAAATCGTCCGCCACGGTGGAATTGCTAGGCGCGCTGGATTGCGCCAAGGCCATTCCAGATGCCAGCACCAGTACACTGAGTTTTCCAATCAGTTTCATCAATTCAACACTCCTTGTAATGTCGCAGTCTTTAAATCGATTTCATGCTTGGGGTGTTCCCCGTAATCTTGTTGGCCTATAAAAGCACAGCACGCCCTGCCTGGGGGAATGAATTAACGCGAACGGCGATACCTGAAAAATTGTGCAAATCAGCTAGAGTTTACCCGATTTTAGTGCCAAGCAATCAATAGCTTAGAGGGGGAAGGTGACTAGGATGATACTCCATCTGGAAGCCGGGACTCAACCAAAATGCTGCCCTAGAAAATAAGCACTTTATTACTTAAGTACCCGTTTTATTCGGGTAAGTCCGCGGCTGGAGCGAGGTCAGCGAGCGTGAGCAATAAACGACCCGGTTTCCACGTGGCCGGAGCGTTTTACCTGGACAAAAATGCGATAGTCGCCGGGCTGGGGGAATCCGTAAGGAAATGAAACCTCCGCGCCAGGCCGGTCATGTTGCATACCGGGCATCGCACCCATGTCTGAACTGGCTAAGGAAGAAGCACGGCCATCGGCTATGTCCACGGCAGCCATCGAAACCGAACCGGCAGGATGGACATGGGCAAAGATGCGGCCATCGGTGCTGATAAAAACCGCATGACCAGCCATCCCCATGTAGGGTTCCAGATCGGTGGCGGGCTTGCCGTCCTTATCTTCCATGCGGAAGCGGAACCAGATGGGCTGATTGGCCTTGAGCGGAGCCTCGTCACGGAGCCAGACCATGCGGGAGCCGGCGGAGAGCGGAGAAATTTTTTCGGAAGCTACGGCCTGCGCTATACCTGAGTCATCCGCGATGGGCTCTTGCGCGGCCGTTATGGGTCCGTCGATTTTCTCAAGGCGCAAATTTAGCTTCGGAATTTCAATTGTGCCAATCTGCGTTTCAGGAAAGCCCGTGGCGTGGACGATGTCCGCGTAAATCTGGTACGAGCCCTCGGGGACATACGGCAATTGCATCTTGAATTGACCAACGCCGGTCTGCTCCGGGTGAAGATGATAGAAGTTCTTCATGTCCGGCATGCTCACCAGAAATAAATGCATGAGATGGCCGTGGTCGGGAACAAGGTCATCAAGGACGATGCGGTCCGGCGGCTCCATCCCGAAAATACGCTTGGGAAGTTCGTTGGGATTTTCCAGCTGCAAATTCAAAACAAAGTCAGGCTGGAGTTTGGCCTGTAGATTCGGGACCTTGTAGTTGAGACGAGCGTTGGCGGCGGCTTCTGAATTCCACCACGCATTGCCCAGGACCAGAGCCGCGACTACGAACACCGTAGTGAAGACTTCGCGCCTGCGACCGCGTTTTTTCTTGGCGGCGTCCGGCTGATCGCCCGCCGAGAGGTCGGCTTCGCGTCCGGCGGCGCCGAGAATGGCCACAATGCCCGCGACCAACACCAGGCCGAGAATCGACAAGAGAATTCCCAACGTCACCTGCATGCGGACGGAGTTGTTGGAGACCGAAGCCAACGGCACGGCGAGTTCGCCCTTGCCGCGCGCGCCTTCCACCTGTACCTGGACTTTCCAAGACCCGCGCGTCATGATCCAGAGTTTTCCGGAGAACATTTGCGGATCGGCCGACGAGCGTTCCGTAGCGTCCGAAGCCGGCGCGTATTTAGAACCTGTGCCCTGCATCTTAAGGGGCAGCACCTGGATCTGCGTTACGTCTTTGTCCGCGCAACGAATTTCAATCTGCGCGATGCCCGGCACCACTTTGGGTGGCCGCACCGTAACCAGCAACTGATACGGGCCGGCGTGGCCTTGATAAAACACGTCTGGACTGTTGACGTGCGCGGAAAGCACCGGAGACAACAAGAGTATGGTGAGGAGCAGAGCCAGTTTTCGCATGAAAGTTTTCGTTAACGCCGGAGCTTCTTGAGCCATTCGCCGAACACAGTCCCCACCCACATGCTGAAAGCGGAAAACACAAACGCCAGAGCGATGTTGATCCAGAATTCAGAAGGCGAGCGTTCCAGGTTCAAGAACACGTAGCGCACGGCCGCCGATGACGGTGGCGCAAAAAACGGATAGTTGGCTGGCGCAAAAAACCAATTGCGCGCCATGGGCGACATAAGAAAAGTAGCCATGGGCCACTGCACGGCAATCAGAATCGCCATGAACGCGAAGCCGCCAACCATGGATTGCTGCCAGCGTTTCCAATTCGCCACGAGCGGCCAAGCCAGGTCCAGCGCGAACGCAGGAACGATCAACAGAAGTGGAAACGGCAACGGCACCATGTGGTCAATGGGGTGATAAACCGGTCCCAGCTTGGGCGATGCCGGGAACAGCGGCAGGATCCACATCATCAACAAAACGAAAAGCGAGTACGCGCCGGTCATGATGGTGCGTCCCCAGCGATGGCCGGTGGCGCGGGCCAGAGATTCAATGATCAGCAGAACGCCAATACTCAGCGACAGATACGCGTTGCTTCCACATGGTGCATCCATGGGCGACCGCTACGGGCCGCGTCTGGTTGCGCGGGCGGCCGCGACGCGCGCCGATGTAAAAGGCAAACGCATAGCAATTCCGGGCCCACTAACCAGCGCGTATCTCGCACTGCAGCTGTACGAGCCCAACTTCACTGCGGTCTTCACACCATTCG
>JANXPR010000129.1 GCA_025357215.1 Acidobacteriaceae bacterium
AGTGACGCAAGTCAGGAGGCATTTCCATGTCTGCACCGTCGTCTGCAACACCGGCCCCTGAAGTATCCGAGTCTCTCTTATCAAACCGCTGGACGATTCTGACGGCCAGTATCATCAGTATGGTGGCCGTAGCAAACTTCCAGTACGGCTGGACGCTTTTTGTTTCACCCCTCCAGAAACAGCTCAAAGTCGAACAGGCGCTCATACAGGTGACTTTTACCGTATTTGTCCTGCTCGAGACCTGGCTGGTCCCGTTTGAAGGCTGGCTGGTGGACAAGTTTGGTCCCCGCCTGCTTGTCATGCTGGGTGGCGTGCTCGCCGGGTTGGGATGGGTGCTGAGCGGCAAGGCTGAAACAATCACTGCTCTCTATATGGCCTACGCGATTGCCGGCATCGGAGCGGGCATCGTCTACGGTACGGCGGTAGGCAGCGCGTTGAAGTGGTTCCCTGATCATCGTGGATTGGCAGCTGGATTGACGGCAGCCGGCTTCGGCGCGGGATCCGCGTTCACAGTGGCGCCCATTGCCAAGATGATCAGCGATCCAGCCTGGTATCAAAACTCCTGGCCGACAACAAAATTTCTTTTTGGCTACCTAATCCCCTTCGGGGGACAAGGAGGCTACCAGACGGCGTTCATCAAATGGGGCATTTTCCAGGGCGCCGTAGTCGTAATCGCCGCGCTGTTTCTGAAATCGCCGCCGACTGGATGGTTGCCCAAGACATGGAGAACAAAGGGCAGCGAAGAAGTGAGAACGCGTCAAGCGCCTGTCTCGTTCACCTCGGGCGAGATGGTCTCTACGCCACATTTCTGGCTCATGTATGTGATGATGACCATGGTTGCCACCGGAGGCCTGATGGCTGTAGCCCAGTTGGCGCCCATGGCTACTTCCTTTAAGGTCGATAAAATCCCGGTTAATATTCTCTGGCTCAGCATGCCGGCTCTAACCTTTGCGCTTTCTGCCGACCGTCTGGTAAACGGGTTCTGCCGTCCTTTATGGGGATGGATTTCAGACCATATTGGCCGTGAGAAGACCATGGCCATGGCATTCGGTTTGGAAGCGGTGGCTATCTTCATTCTCATCAAGACGGCCGCTAACCCGCTGATGTTCGTCATCTTCAGCGCATTTACGTTTTTCGGATGGGGCGAGATCTTCTCACTCTTTCCGGCGTTGTGTGGTGACTTCTTTGGCCGCAAGTACGCCACGGCAAACTATGGGTTCTTGTACACCGCCAAAGGCACGGCTGCTGTATTCATCCCGATTGGATCGGCGCTTGCCGCGGGCAAGGCGTTCGATTTCCGTGCTGACATCCTGCTCCTGATCGGTGGCATCATGGTGCTTTTTGCCGTGTTCCTTGCCCCAACCATATGGCAGATCAATTTGAGCAAGATGACCAAGGCGATTTTGCTCAGCCTTGCGGGATTCCTGATTGTTTACGGCCTCACCGTTCAAGTACTGCCCAAGACGTGGACTCCGTTTGCCGCGAAGTGGACGTTGCCGGCAGCGGGCTGGATGGGAGTTTTCACCGTGGCCATTGGCTTTGATCTGATTGCCGCGGTACTGGCCTTCTTTGTTCTGCGCAAGATGAAAGCGCCGGTGCTGAAAGGCAGCGGCGAGACTACCACAAGTACTGTGGTTGCAGCCTAACGCTCAGGAAAGTTACTTGCGGGATCAAGCTCCCTTCCCTTGCGGAAGGGAGTTTTTTTTTGGAATGCGACTAGAGTTGCCATGGCTGAAATCGACCAACACGCTGGTTGAAAACCACCACACGGGCGGCTCATCGGATATCCACGCGACGCCAAAATATTGAAAATCAAAGCTAGCTTTGCCTGACAGCGATGGCACAGGACGTGCATCTAACGGAATAGCAATTTCTTAAAACTTCCCCAAGGGAGCCGCTTATGGGCAACCATCGTCCTACCATCCTTATTAAAGTTCTTTCAGTAACCACCGTCCTGCTGGGTTCCGTTCTTTTTGGATACGGAATGCAGAACCAAGTACCGAGTCAGTCCAGCCCCACACAGCCAGCAACCAGACAAGGCGACGCGCAAGCGCAAGACAACAACCAGTCGCAGGAAGCCGGCCAGCCGCAAAATTCGGGTGCAACAAACTCGCAGGCTGAAACGAAATCGGCAGCGCAACAGACGGAGTCGAAATCGCCATCATCTTCGTCATCAACCTCGCCATCAACTGCATCGAGTCCTACCCAGTCGAAACCAAACAACAGAAATGTGGAAAGCGTTTCCAACAGCCGTCCGCGGTTTGGGGTAACCACGGTTGCGGTGGGTGGAGGTTTTGGACGTTTCCACCGGCGCGGGTTCTTTTCGCCGTTCATAGGATTTGGTTATTCCAGTTATGATCCCTATCCGCCTTACTACTATGATCCTTATTATTACGGACCTTATTCCGGGCCTTACTATCCGCCGGCGGCACGTTACGGATACGGTTATGGCGCTGGCCGAGGCGAAATAAAACTATCCGTGGAGCCGGGGATTGCGCGTGTGTATGTGGACGATGCTTTTGCCGGACGGGCGGAAGACTTGAAACATATCTATCTGGAGCCGGGCGTTCACACGCTTTCAGTTTCCGCGCCGGGGCGCGCGACGTACGCCGAGAAGCTCTATGTTCTGAGTGGTAAAACCATTAAGATCAAGACCACGCTGGAGCCCGAAGGTTCGCGTCCGGCAGCGCAGCGGGAGGACAAGAAATAATGAAGAAAGCCAAATGGCTGGTGCTGGGGATGAG
>JANXPR010000148.1 GCA_025357215.1 Acidobacteriaceae bacterium
GATCTCTGGCCGCAAGGCCAGGCAACTTTTGATCACCCGCACGACTGCAGTACCGCACTACCGCTTTCGACCTGAGGTTTCGCGCACCATTCAGCGCAAGGAAGGCAACGAAGGCAATGAGAAGAGAGGACAACAAAATGATCTCGAAACTTACACGCATGATGGCCCTGGCGGTGGTCACCCTGCTGATGATCGGACATGCGCTAGCGTCTCCGGCCATCAACATCTCCCCCTCCAGCACTTTCCGGCCCCGAGGCATGGTACGGATCCAGTTGGTTCCCGGCGGCCCGATTGACTACTGGATTGCCGATGGCGCCAGCGGCTTGTGCCGCCTCGACAATGGTGTGGCTAACCTCACCACCTGTTTCCTGAACGCGACGGCTGAACCATTTGACGACCGTCCCAACAGCCCGTACATCTTTTCTGCCGATGAATCCGGTGGCGGCGTACAACGTTTCACCTTCGGCCCGGATCCCAACTTGCCGGGACACAGCATCATTGCCACCCAGGAGAACATCTTAGGCGTGCAATCCGGCATCACCTTCATTGGCGCCCCGGCGAGGAGGGTGACCACCACGTCTGCCAAGATCGGTCCTGACGGCAATCTGTATGTGACCTTCTTTGGCACCGGCAACATCGTGCGCATCACCAATCCCCGGGCGCCTGGCCTGCCCGGACCGGCAACTCAGAAGGCGACAATTGTCGCCAGGTCCAGCAATGGCAAGCGGTTGTTCAGCCAGGCCTGGATCGGCAATGACGTCTGGCTAGTGCAGGCCGGTTTCATGGAGCGCATTCAGAACGCCACGGCTTGCAAGGCAGTTACTGTAACCTGCACCGGCGTCCTTCAATTTCAGAACCTGCAGTTCCCCGTGGGTCTGGCCTCCGACGGCACTCGTTTTGTATACAGCGCAAACGGCGCATGGATCGTCCAGATTGACACATCCCTACCGGGCCTGAGTCCCAGCATTTTCAAGGTCGTATCCTGGGGTGGTCCTCTGACTCCCGGCGGTCCGCGAGCGTCGTTCGCGTTGCCGCGCGGATTGAATATCCATCCCGCCAACGCCAACTTCCCCAGTGATCCCGGTGGAGACATCTTCGTCACCGACGCGATTACCATCGAAGCGCCGGCGCCGGCTGTTGCCGGTCCGCGGGTGCGCGATGGACGCGGTTGGGTGATTCCTTCCAACTGGGTTGCTGAGACTTCTTGCCCCAACAACTTCATTCCGAACAGCTGCACGTTTAACGGCCCGGTGGGCATTGGTACGCCGCTGACGCCAAACCCCAAAGCGCCGATCGCTGCCACTCGCGCCATTCTTCGCGCGACGGGCATCACCCATCCACGTGGACTGGTCTTCCTGGGAACTCACTTCTGGGTTTCCGACGAAGCCCAGGGCTTCTGCCGCGTTGATGCAATTGGCGCCGGCGCAGCCGCGCTGACCAACTGCTATAAGCCGGTGAATGGATTCATTCCCGGACAGGCGGCAGCGGACTCGCTCAACAACGTGTACGTGCCTGATGTCTCCGGCAACCTCGGCGGTATCGCACGTCTCGCGTTCAACACTGTTCTGGAAACCGTGTCGCAAAGCGGTGTTCTGGGTCAGGGTCGCGGGACCATTGCTTCGGCTGTGGCCGTCAGCCCCCAGGGCGACCTGTACATTGGCCCGACCACGGGACAACAGGTTAACAAGATCATTACCCCTGCCACGGCGCCCAGCGCTCCGTCCCCGGTTGCTGCAACCCTGGCCGGCGCTGGCGTGCGCAGCATGGTGTTCAACGGTAACGATCTCTACATGATGGAAAACGGTGGACCGAACGCCAACACCCTGTTTACTCAAGGCAGCGGTCAACAGACCTGGATTATGAAAGCAGCTCCAGATCTATCCCGCGGACGCGCCGACTACTTCTCCGGACTGGCGATTTTCATCATCGTGGGTCACGGCGCTCCGCCACCTCCCACGGATATTGACACTCCAGCCGCGTTGGCTTTGGGTCCCACGGGCGTGAGCCCCTGCAACACACTGGTCACCACCGAACCTGCGACGCTGCCTTCGCTCTACTTGGGCGGCGCGACCGAAGTGGACCAGTGGAGCCTCCTCTGCACGAGAGACACGGTCTGGACCACGGACGGACAGTTCAGCGCGCTGCTGAACCTGAACGCGCCGATCGGTGTGGTCACGGCTTTGGGCTTCGCTCCCAATGGTTCGATGGCCATCGGCGACGATCCCAGCCTGTTCAACAACCGGGCCGGGCTGAACAGCACGACTCTGGCGCCGACGTCGGGTCAGGGACACATCTACATCGTCCCGTAACACAACTCAAGACGGCTGGCGGACTTGCAACTCCGCCAGCCTTGTTTCAAAAACTCTCTCTCGGTCTTAAAGCCACCTCCAACTGTGGTGGGTGGCACGAACAGCAACCTACAAACAGGCTGCCGGGCAGGGTACGCCTCAAGGATGGTCGCTGCAAGGATAGTGAACTTAGGTTTCAGCTGGTTGGAAGCCCATGGCAAGAACACGCGCCGGTCGCTCGACCCGGCTCCCGTTCGCTGTGGCAGCAAGGAGAGGAAACGAACCTCACGCGACTCGGATGGTTTTCAAAGGCCCTCCCCCCAACGCGTAAAAAGACATCGGGCACAACCCGCGGCGTCCCAGGGATCCGCTTCCCAGGAAAAGCGCTTTCGGTTCTGACCCGATGCAACGGTTCCACCCTTGTTGTAAATCTGCCCAAGAGCAGCTTCCAACATCCAAAGAGGCTAGCGATTTGCCCCGCTAGCCTCTTCTTTTTTTTGTTGACCGTTGCCAGAAGCACCTTGCTAAAAGGGATGAGCAAATAAGGGCAATAATATACTTGACTCGACTTACGTTTTAGTCTATAGTTTTGTTCATGGAGATCAAGGCCATGACCGAACCAAAGAGCTTGCAAGAGGCAATCGTATACTTCTCGAATCCCGATAACTGCATTGACTACCTTGCTGTGCGGCGCTGGCCTAACGGTGTTGTGGTCTGCCCCGGTTGCGGCTTGCAAGGCGCAAAGTTCAATTCCAAGCGCCGTACCTGGACTTGCGCGAAACACCATGCAAAGCGCGAATTCTCCATCAAGATCGGAACCGTCATGGAAGATTCCCCTATTCCGCTGGACAAGTGGATGATGGCAACTTGGATGGTCACCAATTGCAAGAACGGCGTTTCCAGCTACGAAATAGCACGCGACGTTAAGGTCACTCAGAAGTCGGCTTGGTTCATGCTGCATCGCATCCGTCTGGCCATGCAGGACGATTTCTTCGGTTCCAAGCTCGGCGGCGAAGTCGAAGTAGAC
>JANXPR010000214.1 GCA_025357215.1 Acidobacteriaceae bacterium
AAAACAAATGTTTCGCGGCAATCACCCAACTCGAGTCGACGAAAAAGGACGCCTGAAGGTCCCTGCGGAATTCAAGCGCCTGATCGACGAGAAGTACGGAACGCAATTTTATATCACCAGTCGCGACGGCAAGGTTGCCGAAGTATATCCCTTCGAGGAATGGCAGCGACTGGAAGAGAAGTTCTCCAGGCTGTCGAATTTCAATCCGGCCAAGAAGAATTTCTTGAAACGCACCAATTATTACGGCCAGCAGGTGGAAATGGATGCCCAGGGCCGGTTGCTGATGCCGCAGCTATTGCGCGAGTCAGCGGATATCAAGGGCGAGGTGGCGGTGATGGGTTATCTGACCTACCTCGAAGTGCACAACATGGAATCGTTACGCAACGAGGTACAGACTCCGTTCTCTGCTGAGGATGAAAAGACTCTCGACGAACTGGGAATCTAGTGGCGGACGACGAGAATTTAGATTTACCCAACTCCCCTCAGGGGGAGGGGCATGGCGGGAAAAAAGAGTTTGGCCATGCTCCAGTTCTTTTAAAAGAAGCGATCGACTTTTTAGCCATTCGGCGCGGCGGGACCTATATCGATGCCACCCTGGGATTGGCCGGACACAGCTTCGCAATCGCAAAGCTCCTCGGCGCACAGGGACATTTGATTGGCTTCGATAAAGATACCCACGCACTGGAGCGGGCACGGCAGAGACTTTCGGAGGTCGGAGGTGATGCTCCGAAGATCACGCTGCTGCACGCATCTTTTTCTCAGGTCGCCGAGCACGTAGCGCCGAAAAGCGCGGACGGGCTGCTGGCGGACCTGGGCGTAAGTTCACTCCAGTTTGGAGATCCGGAACGCGGATTCAGTTTTCAGGCGGACGGTCCCCTTGATATGAGGATGAATCCTGAAGGGGAACTGACCGCCGATCAAGTGGTAAATCGCATGCGCGAAGAAGATCTCGCAAATGTGATTTACGAATTCGGTGAGGAAAGGAGGTCGCGGAGAATCGCCAGAGCCATTGTCCGGGCGCGGCCGATAAGAAGTACCGCTCATCTGGCACAAATCATATCGGCTGCGCTCCGGTCAATGAATAGACACGGAGCTCGGGAAAAGATTCATCCCGCGACCAAGACTTTCCAAGGAATCCGAATTTATGTAAACCGCGAGTTGGACGACCTGAAGGAGCTGATGCAAGCCGCGCCGCAGGTGCTAAAACCGGGCGGAAGGCTGGTGGTAATCAGCTTCCACTCGCTGGAAGACAGGATTGTAAAAGATGCGCTTCGGGATGGCAGGGAAAAGGGCATTTACACCGTCCTTAGTAAGAAGCCCGTAGAAGCCAGCGAAGAAGAGTGCGATCGCAATCCCCGGTCACGCAGCGCGAAACTGCGGGCCGCGGAAAGAACTTAAGGTTTAGCTTCCTCAACCGTGGTAGGGCGGGGAAGCAACAAGATTCCGGGAGGGTGCTGCCTACCTCCATTGACTTTGGGCGAATTAAACTTCGGGTCCTTCCTTTGTACGGCGCCCTCCCGGAATAAAAGATCCCTCAAGAAAAGAGGAAAAACAAATGTTTCAAGGGACCACCATCGACGAATTGATTAACAGCGTGGAGCGCGCGGAAGAGCACGCCCGCAAACAGCAGAAGGACGAACCCATGGCGATGAACCTTCGCCAGTATCCGTTGCAGCGCACGCAGTGGCAGGAATTAATTGAGGTAGCGTAGATGTCAGCCATGAACATTACGGGCATGATCGCCCCGGTGGGCCCGCATGGGACGGACGGGCGTGCAGGTGTTCGCCGGGCATCGCCTGTTGCGGGCATCACGCCGGAATTCTATTTCCACAAGAACATTGATAACTCGCGGCTGGTGAAAGTGGTTGATCCCCGGCGTCGACGGGAAATCCGTATGTTCTCCGGCAGCGTGGCCGCATTGTTCCTGTTGATCATGTTTTATTCCTGGCAGCATTTCAGCGCCATTGAATATGGCTACAAGATTGAAGCCCAGAAGGCCGAGCGCGATCGTCTGGTGGAAGTGAACCGCAGCCTGCAACTGGAAGAAGCCGGATTGCGCGATCCCGGACGCATTGACGTGCTGGCGCGGCAGATGGGATTGGAAGCTCCCGAGCCCGGGCAAGTGCAGCGTTTGGATACTGATACGCCGGGAGTGGCGAACGGAAGCCCGGTGATGGCCCGCATGTCACCAGTCGCGGTAATTCCCGCGCAATAAGACTTGCCGCAGATTTGCGCAGATCCGCGCAGATCAACAAACAGGAGCATGACGCTCGACAGGTTTTGGTAACAGTTTGGTCCGGATGAGTCCGGCCAATACCATGGCGGACTCTAGAAAAACAGCTAGAGCCGCCATTACGTTCTTTATAGTTGTCGCTCCGCTCCAGACCGCTCAAGAGCGTCGTGAGGCTAGGGATTGCAAAAGCACTTGTGATGGCGGGCTCAGCGCACAAGTCGGCTTCGCCTGCATGACAAACAACCGAGCATCGTCGCTACGCTCCAGACCGCTCAAAAGCGTCGTGAGGCTAGGGATTGTAAGAGCACTTGTGATGGAGGGCTCAGCGCGCAAGTCGGCTTCGCCCGCATAAGTAATTTAGGGACACCGTGGCCAAGAATTCTTCCAACTCCCGCATCTACTACCTGAGCGCATTCCTTGCGGTTTGGTGTCTGGCGATCTGCCTGCGCCTGGTGTGGGTGCAGGTGATTTGTTACGGGGACTACGCGGGCAAGGCGTCGCGCCAACAGCAGCGCAGCATTGATGTTTCCGCGGTGCGCGGCAATATCTACGACCGCAACGGCAACGAGCTGGCCATGACCGTCCAGGTGGATTCGGTTTTTGCCGTTCCTTCGGAAATTCCAGACATTCATTCCATTTCGCAGATCATTGGGCGCATCCTGGGAACAGACGCGTCCGAGCTGGAACGCCGGATGAACGGCGCCCGCCAATTTGTGTGGGTGGCCCGCCGGATTGATTCCGCCGAAGCGGCCCGCATTCGTGCGTTGAATCTGAAAGGCATCTACTTCCAGAAGGAAGCCAAGCGCTTTTATCCCAAACGCGAGATGGCGGCACAAGTCCTGGGCGCGGTGGGCACGGGCGATGAAGGGCTGACCGGGCTCGAAATGGAGTTCCAGCCTAAGCTGGCTGGCAAGCCAGGCACACTGCTGATATCCATGGACGCCAAAAAACACTGGCTGGGCCGGGTGGAAAAGAAACCGGAGCCGGGCGAAAACGTCGTCTTGACGATTGATGAAAAGATCCAGTACATCGCTGAGCGCGAACTGGAACGCGCCATGGCGGATTCGCACTCCATCGCCGGCACCATCATTGTGGAAAATCCGCGCACCGGAGAAATTCTGGCACTGGCCAACCGTCCCACGTTCAATCCCAACCTGCTCAAGCAAGCGGAAAAGTCAGCGCTGGTCAATCGCGCGGTGAGTGACATTTACGAACCCGGCTCTACTTTCAAGGTAGTGACCCTGGCCGCGGCTCTGGAAGAGAAGATCACTACGCCGGACGAAGTGGTGGATTGCCAAAATGGGTCGATCATCGTGAATGGGTTGAAGATCCACGATCACAAACCCTATGGGGATCTGACGGTGGCCCAGATCCTGGCGAATTCCAGTGACGTAGGCGCCATCAAGATCGCGTTGCGGCTGGGTGACCAGCGAATGGACCGCTACATTCGCAGTTTTGGATTCGGATCGCAGACCGGCATTGAACTGCCGTACGAAACGCGCGGCATGACTCAGCTGGTCACGCGCTGGTCGAAAGTGAGTATTGGCGCGATTTCCATGGGACAGGAAATCGGTGTTTCCCCGGTGCAGTTGGCTTCCATGATATCGACAATCGCGAATGACGGCGTGTATGTTCCGCCGCGGATCGTTGCCGGCATTACCCCGCCGCGCAGCACGCAACAGTTGATCGCGTATCATCCAGCGCTGGGGCGGCGCGTGATTTCCCCCATGACCGCCGCGCAGATGAAACACATGCTGGAAGGCGTGGTGCTGCGGGGAACGGGTACGCGGGCCATTCTGGATGGCTACAGCTCAGCGGGCAAAACGGGCACCTCACAGAAGGTCGATGACAAAAGATATTCCCACCAGAAGCACGTAGCGTCGTTTGCCGGATTCGCGCCTATCAACAATCCGGCGATTACGGTTCTGGTAGTGATGGACACCCCGCAAGGCCCGCAAGATGGCGGCTTAGTTGCCGCGCCGGTATTCGCGCGCGTCGCGCAGCAGGTTCTGGGGTACATGAACGTGCCACATGACGTTGAATTGCAGGACCAGCGCCGCCTGCAACTGCGCGCGCGAGCGAACAAAGAAGACATAACGGAAGGCGCGCCAGATTACATTGCGGACAGCAACGCCGCGGCTGTGCCAGGGGCATTGGGGACGTCTGCGCCCTCAGACAGTTCTGAAGCCGCATCGCAAAATGCGGAGCCAGTGCCCGAGACACCTCAGTTGCAAACCAAGCCGACACCAGTCATCGCCCGCGCAACAAGTGCAGCTCAATCTTCAGCCACTCCACAGGCTACTCCGATGACACTGGCCAGGGCCGTGGTTCCGCGCGGGACGCTCGTGGTGGGAGTTGGCGGCAGCGTGACCGTCCCAGATTTTCGCGGGAAACCTCTGCGCACGGCTTTGGAAGAAGCCGAGTCCGCCGGCCTGGAACTGGAAATCAGCGGCAGCGGAGTAGGCAAAGATCAGTCGCCGGCGCCGGGAGTGAAAGTCATGCCGGGTGGACATGTGGTGGTGAGGTTCGGGAGAACCGGTGGCATTTAGTAACGGAAGTATGTACTTTACGCAACCTCTGGGTCGCGGGATATGACGGGACGCGGCGGGATCGCGGGGAAGAATTTGTCTACTTGTTCTTGTTCGGCTCGTTTTCAATCCACCAGCCATTAACAACAATCGCCTTAAATTCTCCTACTTGCTCATCGCCATTGCTTAGTATGAGCAGACCATCACTCCCGCTGCCGTTTTTTGTAACTTTGTCGGCTCTTATCTGGGCTGGCTTATCGACACCCTGCACCTGTATGTAAACAGTTTTTGGCATGTCCAGAGTATATACAGTTGACGTGGAAACGCGCATTGTTCACCCTTAATTTAGCACTTGACATGTGCATTGCGTTAAGTATAAAATTAGAAACATGAAAGACAGACACAGCATTTCAAAGTCTCGGGTAATCGAAGCACTCCCATTGGCTTGCTCTAACGAACTAGCCGCTGTGGAGTTTTTCGAGCAACAGCGTTGGGGCGATTCCCCATGCTGTATTCACTGTGGGAGCGTCAACGCTTACAAGATGGTTGACGCCAAAACTGGGGAGCGTAACAAGCGTTTTCTGTGGCGCTGCCGGGATTGCAAGGTACAGTTCACCGTCCGCATCGGCACGGTATACGAGGAATCCCGCATCGAATTGCGCCACTGGTGCTATGCGTTCTGGAGAGCGGCCACGTCCAAGAAAGGCGTAGCCGCGTTAGAGATTCAGCGTCACTGCCAAATCAGCTACAAGTCTGCTTTGTTTTTGATGAACCGGATTCGGTTTGCGATGGCCCCTGACCCCGATGGCCCTAAACTCACGGGCACCGTTGAATGCGATGAAACCTATGTTGGCCCACGCAAGCCGCGCTACAAGGGAACGAGTAAGCGTGGACGCGGTACGAATAAAGTTCCGGTCTTTGGTGCTGTGTCGCGGAACGGGCAAATCCGCCGTCACCCCGTTGCCGATGTAACAGGAGCAACCCTAAAAGACGCAATCCGTAAGATGGTAGACAAAGAAGCCCGCATCATTACCGATGAACACTCTTCTTATACGGGCATCGGCGCTGATTTTGCTGGCGGACATCACAAAGTTTGCCACGCTGCCAAAGAGTACGCCCGTGGTGACGTTCACACGAATACTGCCGAGAGTTCCTTCGCTCTACTGAAACGCGGCATCGTTGGTATCCACCACAGCGTAAGCACGGAATATCTCCACCGCTATATTTGGCATTTTGATTTTCTGTGGAACACCCGCGAACTGAACGATGGCGAGCGCACCGTTCTCGCTGTAAAATCAGCAGAAGGAAAACGGCTCATGTACAGAGCACCGGAAACCGGAGCCTAGAAGGTAATGGAAAAAACAAAACCAGAAGCACCGCACAAGCAAGACAAAAGCCCTCCACGGTCTGAGAGCACCCCCGGCCCAAAGCCAGACACTCTCAAGATCGAAGGCGACTGGCGAGAAGCAATCAAAAAGTCTTTGGAAAAGAAAAAACCACCGCAGGGCTGGCCTAAGTAGCGAGATGAACACAAGGACGCGGTAGGGTGCAACGGTCTTTCCACTCAATAGTGATTTCTTGCCCGTCACTGCTGGCGTCAACAATCACAGCATCCGGGCCACCGCTATTCAAGCGGACGGTATCCCCAATGCGCAATTCCTGCTCACCCTGAAGTTGTGGTACGCTGTTTTGTTTCATTGTAACTAACCTCTTTTCTTGGAGTAAGAATGTCTGACCAATTCAAAGCGGGAG
>JANXPR010000215.1 GCA_025357215.1 Acidobacteriaceae bacterium
CCATGCTGGCGGTGGCGGGCAGTCTGGTGAAAAAGAAAATCGTTCCACCATCACCCGGGACGTTCCCGGTAACCACGCCGTTGTTCAGCGCGCTGGTGGTCAGCGTGATCATCATCGTGGGCGCGCTTACGTTTTTCCCGGCGCTGAGCCTGGGACCAATCTTGGAACACCTGCTTATGCATGCGGGAAAGACTTTCTAAGGAGCCTGCGTTTAAGGAAACTAAAAAAATGGCGGGAAAATCAAAATCGTTGTGGGACGCAAAGATCGTACGCAGAGCGCTAGTGGATTCGCTCATAAAGCTTGATCCGCGCAAGATGATGCGCAACCCGGTCATGTTTGTGGTGGAAGTGGGCAGCGTGGTGACCACGCTGTTGCTGGTCCGCGACGCTGTGGCCCACAAGCCGGGCTTTGGCTTTGATCTACAGATCACATTGTGGCTGTGGTTCACCGTGCTGTTTGCCAACTTCGCCGAGGCCATGGCCGAAGGCCGCGGCAAGGCTCAGGCAGAAACGCTGCGCCGCGCCAAAGCCGAAACCGTTGCTAACCGCTTGTTACCGGACGGCAGCACGGAAAGCGTTGCCGGATCCAAGCTGCGCGCTGGCGACATGGTGCTGGTGATCGCGGGAGAAATTATTCCCGGCGATGGCGAAGTGGTGAACGGCGTCGCGTCCGTGGACGAATCGGCCATTACCGGCGAGTCTGCGCCGGTGATTCGCGAAGCCGGCGGTGACCGTTCGGCCGTTACCGGTGGAACGCGCGTGTTGTCTGACCAGATCAAGGTCAAGATCACGTCGAATCCTGGCGAGACTTTTCTTGATCGCATGATCGCGCTGGTGGAAGGCGCGGAGCGGCAGAAGACTCCAAACGAAATTGCGCTCAACATACTTTTGGCCGGACTCACCGTCATCTTCTTGCTGGCCGTTGTGACGCTGCAGCCGTTTGCGATTTATTCCGGAACACCGCAAACCATCTTTGTGCTGGTGTCGTTGCTGGTGTGCTTGATTCCCACCACGATTGGCGCGCTGCTTTCCGCCATCGGCATTGCCGGCATGGACCGCCTGGTGCAGCACAATGTATTGGCGATGTCCGGCCGCGCGGTGGAAGCCGCCGGTGACGTGAACACGCTGTTGCTCGATAAGACCGGCACCATCACGCTGGGCAATCGCCAGGCCACGGACTTTATTGCCGCGCCCGGAGTGAGCAACGATCAGCTGGCGGACGCGGCACAGCTGTCGTCGTTACCGGACGAAACGCCGGAAGGCCGGTCCATTGTCGTGCTGGCCAAAGAAAAGTACGGGCTGCGCGGGCGCGACCTCGCGACCATGCAAGCGCAGTTCGTCCCGTTTAGCGCGCAGACGCGCATGTCCGGCGTTGACCTGGATGGACGCGTGATCCGCAAAGGCGCGGCCGACGCGATTGAAAAATATCTCGGTGACCTTGGCGGCAAGATGCCGAGCGAAGTCCGCGCAGCGGTGGAAACGATTGCGCGGTCAGGCGGCACCCCGCTGGTGGTCGCGGAGAACAATCGCGCGCTGGGCGTGATTCAACTCAAAGACATTGTGAAGGGCGGCATCCGCGAACGCTTTGCGCAGTTGCGGTCCATGGGGATACGCACGGTGATGATCACTGGCGACAATCCGCTGACCGCTGCGGCCATTGCGCGCGAAGCCGGCGTGGACGACTTTCTGGCGCAGGCCACGCCCAAAGACAAAATGGACTTGATTAAGAAAGAGCAGAGTGAAGGCAAGCTAGTGGCGATGACCGGAGACGGCACCAATGATGCTCCCGCGCTGGCGCAGGCGGACGTAGGCGTGGCGATGAACACCGGCACGCAAGCCGCCAAGGAAGCCGGCAACATGGTGGACCTGGATTCCAATCCGACCAAGCTGCTGGAGATTGTGGAGATCGGCAAGCAACTGCTGATGACTCGCGGGTCGCTGACCACGTTTTCCATCGCCAATGATGTGGCCAAGTATTTCGCCATCATCCCGGCGATGTTTGCGGGAACGTTCCCGGTGTTGAACACGTTGAACATCATGCGGCTGGCTACGCCGCAGTCGGCGGTGCTCTCAGCGGTGATTTTCAATGCGCTGATTATTGTGGCGCTGATTCCGCTGGCGCTGCGCGGCGTGCAATACAAAGCCATGAGCGCCGACGCGCTGTTGCGGCGCAATCTTCTGATCTACGGCGTGGGCGGCGTGATTGTGCCGTTTCTGGGAATCAAGTTGATTGACCTGCTGGTGCGAGCCGTTGGTCTGGCCTGAGGCGAATTGAGGTTTTATATGAAGAAGAATTTCATTACAGCGATTTTA
>JANXPR010000229.1 GCA_025357215.1 Acidobacteriaceae bacterium
GGAATTGATTGGCCGCGACAAAATCAACGTCAAGGGCCAGGACGTGGACGTCAACAAGATCAAAATGGAGTCCGAAGGAATTGTCTGGATGCTCTGGGTAGGCGACGACTTCAAAGTAATGAAGATGAGTGTGCCCGCCAATAATGTTGAGGTGGTAAGAGATTAGCGCAATTGGTAATCGGGTAATCTGGTAATTGGGTAATTTAAGATCGGATGAACAATACTCCGCCTTCAATCTGGTTCGGCGTAGCAGCAGTTTTCGGAATCTTACTGGTTGTCTGCTTTGTTTTTGCAGTCACTGTAAAAAAGAAGAGCCAATCCGAAATTTATCGTCTCAGTCCTGCTGAGCGTGGTACTCGGCCTATGTTTACTGTTTGCACTCATGCAAGCCGCTTCCTGGTACGTTTGAGCACGCCGAGTGTTGATTGCTGAGCACTGACTGCTTCTTTGCTAAAATCAAAAGCCTAGTGATCCCATGACCACGAAGATTCCAGTTGGAATTCTTGGCGCCACCGGCACCGTTGGACAGCGCTTTATACAGCTGCTGGAAAACCATCCGTGGTTTGAAATCACCTGGCTGGCGGCGTCTGACCGCTCGGCCGGCAAGAAATATTCTGAAGCTGCAACCTGGCGGTTGAGCACACCAATTCCTGACCGCATCGCTGCGCTCACCATGAACGCCGCCGCTCCGGCCAGCGACACTCCCAAGCTCGTCTTTGCCGCTCTTGATGCCGCTGCCGCGCGCGAGATTGAACCCGCCTTCGCCGACGCTGGTTGCGCGGTGGTATCGAACTCCAGCGCGTTCCGCATGGCTGAAGATGTTCCGCTGGTGATCCCAGAGATCAACGCCAACCATACCGAGTTGATCAAACGCCAGAAGTGGTACAAGAAAAATGGCGGCTTCATGGTCACCAACCCCAATTGCTCGGCCATTGGACTGGTGATGGCGCTGGGCCCGCTCCATCGCCGCTGGGGCGTGGAGAAAGTTTTCGTCGCGACCATGCAAGCCGTGAGCGGCGCCGGATATCCCGGCGTTCCCTCGCTCGACATTCTGGGTAACGTGATTCCCTACATCGGCGGCGAGGAACCAAAGCTGGAAGCCGAGTCACGCAAGTTGCTGGGGACGGTAAGCGCGGCTGGAATCGCTGACGCGAATATCGTCCTGAGCGCGCACTGCAATCGCGTGGCTGTCGAAGACGGGCACATGGAATCGGTTTCCATCAAGCTGAGCAAACCCGTGACGGCGGACGAAATCATCCAGGCATGGAATGACTTCCGCTGCGTGCCACAAAAACTCAAGCTGCCAACCGCTCCGGAACAGCCGGTGATCTATGATCCCGCGCAGGACCGTCCGCAGCCACGGCTCGACCGCGATCGCGGACGCGGCATGGCGGCGGTAATCGGACGCCTCCGTCCCTGCAATCTTTTTGACTGGCGATTTACCGTGCTCTCCCACAACACCATTCGCGGCGCAGCCGGAGCAGCCATCCTGAACGGCGAACTGCTCAAAGCTCAGGGATACCTGGGCTGATGGAAGCGACGCTCAAGCAGCGGCGAATTGGCGCGCTGAGCATTATTGCCGCGCTTGCACTGGTGTGCGCGTTCTGGCTAATCGCGCCGCGTACACCTCTCTACAAGAATTACAAGCAGGACAACAAACTGAAAGATATCCTGGGAGGGATCAAGCCTCCTGCCGCAGTAAGCGGTGGCGGTATTACAATTTTGCGCCCTAGCAGCGGACCAATTGCCATGGCCTTTTATTTTACTAAGCTTGAATCCGAACCGGTGAAATCGCATTACCAAAACGAATTTGCGCGGCACGGCTTTGTATACAAAAGCGAAACAACATCCAAGGATTTCCGGACGTCTTTAACATTTTGCACGCCAGGCTATGTTGCAATTCTTAACCTGCCAAAAAATGATGAGGACCCTCGTTTTTACGCCGTCATTTTGTCTCCGGACGGGGCCGCGTGTTGATCTACCACTTTGGTTTTCTCCGTGTCTCCGTGCCTCCGTGGCGGAATTCTGTTTCTGTGTTGGTGCCGCGATGATTGTCATGAAATTTGGCGGCACCTCCGTGCAAGATGCCCAGGCCATTAATCGCGTCGCCGCCATCGTCCGCGAACGCCTGAAAGAAAAACCCGTGGTTGTGGTAAGCGCGCTGGCTAAGATCACCGACCAGCTGCTGACCATGGCTTCGGCCGCCGGGACTGGCCATCGCGACCAAGCTTTGGAACTTTCCCGTTCCGCGCGCGAACGCCACTACAACACGGCCGTTGATCTGCTGGGCACGCACGCCTTTGAACAAATCGCTCCCGAACTGGACGCCGACTTCAACAGCCTGGATGAACTGCTACGCGGCGTGGTAGCCGTGGGCGAACTCACGGCTCGCACCACCGATACCATCGCTGGTTTTGGCGAACGTGTTTCTTCCAAGATTGCCGCAGCGGCGTTTTCGCAACGCGGGATTCAGGCCGCGCATGTGGATTCGCGCCGCTGCATCGTTACCGACGACAATTTCAGCAAAGCCGTCCCGCAATTTGACGAAACCAACGCGCGCCTGGCTGATTTGGTAAAGCCCCTGTTGGACGGCAATCGCGTTCCGGTGATGGGCGGGTTCATTGGCGCAACACGCCAGGGCATTCCCACCACGCTAGGCCGCGGCGGATCAGACTTCAGCGCAGCCATCGTCGGCGCCGGGCTCAATGCCACGCGCATTGAAATCTGGACGGACGTGGACGGCATGATGACCACCGACCCCAACCTTTGTCCTCAGGCGCGCCGCATCAAGACCATCAGTTTTGAAGAAGCGGCGGAACTGGCGTACTTCGGAGCAAAGGTCCTGCATCCGGCCACGCTGCTGCCGGCGATCCAGAAAAATATTCCGGTGCTGATTCTGAACTCGCGCAACCCCGCGTGTGAAGGCACGCGCATCACGGCCACCGCGCCTAAGAGCAAGAACATTTTCAAGGCCATTGCCGCCAAGAGACGAATTACCGTGGTCGACATTGTGGCCACGCGCATGCTCATGGCGCATGGCTTCCTGAAAAGCATTTTTGAAGTTTTCGCGAACCATCGCTGCCCGGTGGACATGGTGTCCACTTCAGAAGTCAGCGTGTCAGTGACGGTGGATTCCAACGAGTCCATTGCGGCCATTGCCGCCGACCTGGGCAAGCTGGCGGACGTGAAGTATGACGGACGGAAAGCCATTGTCTGCCTGGTGGGAGAAAACATCCGCAACACGCCGGGCATCGCCGCCAAGGTTTTCGGCGCGATTCCGGATGTGAACATCCAGATGATTTCCCAGGGCGCGTCAGAGATCAACATCAGCTTTGTGATTGACGAGAGCGACGTGCCGCAAGTAATCTCGCGGCTGCATCAGGCGTTTTTTACCGATGTGGACCCCGCTGTGTTTGCGTAAGCCGTGCTTGCGAAAGAATGTTTCCCTAAGAACGAGGTGACGAGTGAAGATTCTTGTGCTGGGTCGCGGGAAAACCGGGGCGCTGGTGGCGGAAGTAGCCAAAGAGCGCGGACATGAAGTGCGTTCGCTGGCCAGCCAGGACAACCAGGACGGCCGCGGCCTTACCGCCGAGCTGCTGAAAGAAATTGACGCGGTGGTGGATTTCACCAACCCGCATGCAGTCATCGCCAACATCATCCGATGCGTGGAAAGCGGCGTGCCCATCGTCGTCGGCACCACGGGCTGGCTGCAACATACCGAGAAGGTCCGCGAGCTTGTTAAAGAACGTAAAAGTGCGCTGCTTTATGGATCGAATTTTTCGGTGGGCATGAATTTCTTTTTCAAAGCCGTGCAGGCCATGGCGCCGATCCTGAAAAACAAATATCGCGGCAATATCGTGGAGCGCCACCACGTCCACAAGAAGGATTCGCCGTCCGGCACCGCGGTGACTCTGCAAAAGATTCTGGAAGAGGGCTCAGGACAAAAAGTAGAAGTGGCTTCCGTCCGCGAAGGCGAAACCGTGGGCATGCACCTGGTGATGCTGGATTCCGCGCATGACACCATTCTGCTGACGCATGACGCCAAATCGCGGCTGGGCTTTGCCGAAGGCGCGGTACGCGGCGCCGAGTGGATCATAGGCAAGACTGGATTTTACGAGTTCCCGGAAATTGTCGATCAGCTCTAGGAGATTGGTAATCGGGTAATTTGGTAATTGAGTAATTGAAACCTGTAGCCCGGCAACTTGAAATTGCTAAATTACCAAGTTACGAAATTACCAATTCCAAGCGCCCTCCGCGCTCCTCTGTGTCCTCTTGTGGTTGAGATTTTGCTATCCTAGGCAGCATGAAACTCCACGGCTGCGGCACCGCACTGATCACCCCGTTCCGCCAGGACCAGACGATAGACCAG
>JANXPR010000230.1 GCA_025357215.1 Acidobacteriaceae bacterium
GACGAATTCGACGATGAGCGCAAATTCGAAGCCGCGCTCAGTTCCATTGAGCACCTGCGCGCCTTCTGCCGTCAGCTGGGCATCTCGCTGCTGCTGGAAAATACGCCCAACGATCTGGCCACGCCGGCAAAGCTTAACGAGCTTTTGCAAGCGCTTCACTATCCGGACCTGGGCATATGCTTTGATACCGGACACGCGCACATGACCGGCACTGTCCACAAGGCCTGGGGCGAATTGGAAGACCGTATTTACTCCACACACGTGCATGACAACAAAGGTGACCGCGACGCGCACCTGTGGCCCGGCGACGGGACGATTGACTGGAAAGACACGATGCAGGCGCTGCGCACAGCGCCCCTGGCGCCCGCAATGCTGCTGGAAATTGAAGGCGAAGATGGCGTGGACGTTGCGGCAAAAATGATCGAAACGTTTAAGAAACTGGAAGCCGCGGCCGTAGGAGCGGAATAAATCGGGTGATCGCGCGTGATCTGGTGATCGGTCACAAGACCGCGATTTAATGCATGCCAGACAAGCGTCAGGAAACTCAAATCATGACTGAACAAGCACCCATTACCACCATCGCGGAGATCGGCAAGCATGACGGAGAAACCGTAACCATCCGCGGCTGGCTCTACAACAAGCGTGAAAGCGGCAAGCTCATCTTCCCTATTTTCCGTGACGGCACGGGCGTGATTCAGGGCGTGGCCCCCAAGAACCAGGTCACGCCGGAAGTTTTTGAAACGCTGCACACGCTCACCGACGAATCCAGCGTGATCGTCACCGGCAAAGTCCGCGCTGATCAACGGGCCCCCGGCGGCTTTGAGCTCGACGTGATTGACGCCAAGGTGCTGCAACGCGTTCCGGAAGACGATCCGTTTCCCATCGCCCGCAAAGAGCATGGCATTGATTTCCTGATGGAAAATCGCCATCTCTGGGTGCGTACGCCGCGTCAGGCCGCCATCCTGCGCATTCGCGCGGAAATCATCCGCGCCGCTCGCGGTTTCTTTGACGATCGCGGCTTCACCCTGACCGACCCGCCGATTCTTACGCCCGCCGCGTGTGAAGGCACGTCCACTTTGTTTCCGGTGAAGTATTTCGACGAAGACGCATTCCTCACGCAGTCCGGCCAGCTTTACATTGAAGCCATGGCCATGGCGCTGGGCAAGGTCTATTCGTTTGGACCAACGTTCCGCGCGGAAAAATCCAAGACGCGCCGCCACCTGACCGAATTCTGGATGGTGGAACCCGAAATCGCTTACGCCGAGCTCAACGACATCATGGAGCTGGCGGAAAATTTCATCAGCCACCTGGTGCAGAGCGTGATCGCGCATCGGCCGGACGATCTGAAGATCATTGGCCGCGATCTGACAAAACTCGAAAACATCAAGCCGCCCTTCCCGCGCCTGAGCTATGACGATGCGGTGAAAATGCTGCAAGAAGGCCATGCCAAGGGCGCGGTAGAAAACAGATTCGAGTGGGGCGGCGATTTTGGCTCGCCCGATGAAACCTACATCTCGTCACAATTCGATAAACCGGTCATGGTGCACCGCTATCCAACGAAAGTAAAAGCGTTCTATATGGAGCCCGATCCGCAGCGTCCTGAACTCGCGCTCTGCGTGGACGTGCTGGCCCCGGAAGGGTACGGCGAAATCATTGGCGGATCGCAACGTATCGGCGACTACGAACAACTGCGCAAGCGCATCCTGGAACACGATCTGCCGGAAGCCTCGTTCAAATGGTATCTCGATCTGCGCAAATACGGCGGCGTGCCCCACTCCGGATTCGGCATGGGCATTGAGCGCGCCGTTGCTTGGATCTGCGGACTAGAACACGTGCGGGAAACGATTCCGTTCGCGCGCACGCTAACGCGCATTTATCCGTAAAACGTTTTCCAACAGATTGCCCGCAAGAAGTACGCAAAGACCAGATGACAAATTTATGACGGAAATTACAACACCCGCAGCTAACAAGACTGACACCGCCAAGCCGGTGGTCGCGGACAACTTGGTCCACAAGAAGATCCGCATTCTGGGCGTGCCGCTGGACCTGGGCGCTTCCCGCCGCGGCGTGGACATGGGCCCATCGGCGGTCCGCGTGGCCGGACTTGAAGCGCGCCTGGAAGCCCTGGGCCACGATGTGGAAGATGGCGGCAACGTGGCGGTGGCCATCGCCGAACAGAAAAAAGAAGGCGATCCGCACGCCAAGTACATCAAGGAAATCACCGCTACCTGCACCAAGCACGCGGACATGGTGGCCAAAACCCTGGAAGCGGGAAAATTTCCGCTGAGCCTGGGTGGCGACCACTCCATGGCCGCCGGAACCGTGGCCGGAGTCGCCGAATTCTTCCGCCGCCAGAACCACAAGATCGGGCTGATCTGGATTGACGCCCACGCGGACATCAACACTCCCGAAACTTCCCCCAGCGGCAACGTCCACGGCATGCCTCTGGCAGCGCTGCTCGGACTCGGTCCCAATGATCTTGGCAATATTTGCGGATTTTCTCCCAAGGTCCAGCCGGAAAACTGCGTGCTGATTGGCGTGCGCGATATTGACGCCCGCGAAAAAGAAAATATCAAGAAGACCGGCATTGAGGTCTACACCATGCGCGATATCGACGAACGCGGCATGCGCACGGTGACTGAAGAAGCCCTGCGCGTGGCCGGACGCGACACCGCCGGCTACCACGTTTCGCTGGACATGGATTGGATCGATCCGGAAGACGCGCCCGGCGTGGGAACGCCTGTCCGCGGCGGCGCCAGCTATCGTGAAGCGCACCTGGCCATGGAAATCATCGCCGACCACGGACGCATGGTCAGCTTTGAGATTGTGGAAGTCAATCCGGTCATCGACGAACACAATCGCACGGCGGACCTTGCGGTGGAACTGGCGTTGTCAGCGTTTGGGAAAAAGATTCTTTAACGGGCTAACAGGATTCGCGCAACAATAAGAGTTTTGGAGGCGCCCATGTTTTGTGAACAGTGTGGCAATGAAACGAAAGTTGCGAGTCGTTACTGCTGGAAGTGTGGTGCGCAGTTGCAGGATGAGTCGCGCATACCGGAAGCAGCTCCCTTCCGCTACTCGTTCGCCGGCGGCGCGGAGTTTCCGGCGGCCAATATACAGCCGGAGTTGAATGGTGTCTCGGGATGGCTTCTTGTATTTTGTCTGCAAGTGGTCGTGATCGTTCCATCCTTGATCTTGATCTCTGGAGTGCGCGAGCCTGTTTATTGGGAATGGGTTTCGCGGGTATTCGCAACCTTCGGAGTAGTTGTGGGAACTATTCTCTGGAGCAAGCAACCCGGCGCACTCACGCTGGTAAGGGTTTTTGTGGTTGCCAGCCTGATCCTCAAAATCGGGCGCCTGTTTACTGGGCTAACAACCATTGATTTCTCAAAAGACGCGGCAGTCGCAATTGGAGAGGTCGCCATACATCTCACGTCAATCGCGATCGGTATTCTGTGGATTGGCTATTTCCACTTCTCGAAGCGCGTGAAAGCTACTTACGGCGCAAACATATAAGCGTCCTATACGATTCGCCCCAGCGCCGTAGGCGCGACATGAGTTAGCCCAGCGTGCGGCGAGCGAGCGCGAAGCCTTAACGCTGGTAGGCCGGAAGAACCACAGAGCCCCTTCAAGGGCGGCACATCTCTAACGTCCTACACCTGAGGTTCACCATCCATCGTCAATCGAGCCCATTGCGCAGTTGTGTTAAAGTTCGTTGAGTAGCCATTTCCCAAGCACGGAGCACCGCGATGCGCAAATTCGTCAGTGTCTTACTTCTTCTGGTCGCGAGTGTTGCCGCCGTGGCGCAAAGCGAGCCGTCTAAGCGCGGTCCTTCCACACCGGAAGAGCGCAAGCGCTTCGCGGCCGTCGCTCACAAAATGGAAGACTCGCCGCTTGACCCCACATTGCGCAAGGAGCGTGACTGGGCGCTACGCTGGCTCATCGCCATCCCGGACATCAATGTGAATCCCTGCGAAGCGGAAATCCTGGGACCGTTTGCCGCTACCGGGTACCGCTATACAGCGGAGGTCCGCGGACAATTTTCGTTTTCCATGGCCGCCTTCATGATCGAACACCCGGACAAAGCGAAAGACGTGCCGGCCGCCAACACCGCCGGTGTGATCGGCATCGTCAAAACGTACCGGGCCATCCTGCGCATTGATCCGGAAGCCCAGTCGCGGTTTCTTGAAGACCTCTCCGCGTTGGAACGCGAAGGCAAACTCGCCGAATACGTGAAGGGCCATACCAAGGACGGCTGCAAAGCCCCACCAGAGACCGACGACGACAGCAGCTCCTAAGAAGCGCTTGCTTCAGACCGTTCCGCGCCCTAGAATCCCACGTCATGTTCTGCGCGCGATGCGGACAGCAAATTCCCGACGCTTCAGAAATTTGCCCTTTGTGTGGGCAGAGCGCTCAAGTGAATCTTGCACCTCCGCCCCCGGTGGTCCCTCCCGTTGCAGAACCTGCGAAACCGGCGATCGTGCAACGGCCGATCGATTCCACCTTGAAGGGCGTGCGCGGATGGCTGATGTTCTTCAGCGTCGTGGTCACGATTTTCAGTCCAATCAAAATCATGGTTTCCGTATTCAGCGGTCCGTTTGAGATCTACCAAATCGCGGATGTCGGGCTTTCGGTGCTTTCCGTTGCCGCCGGAGTGCTTATCTGGACTGTGCATCGCGCGGCGATTCCTGTAGTGCGTGTGTACTTCATCGTGTTGGCGGCTTTCGCGGTGCTGGGAATCGTGGGAGCCGCGGTTGGCGCGGAAGGTGAGGCCAATCCGGCAACCGTCCTCGAGTTTGTCCGCACGCTAATCTTCGTGGGTATCTGGTCGGCTTACTTTTGGAAGTCAGAACGGGTGCGCGCCAATTTTGGACGCAACTTGTTTTAAGGTAAAAAAGAGGCCTAAGGAGTCAGGTTCTGATGCTTTGCGCAAAGTGCGGACAGCTGGTTTTCGACACTTCAGAATTGTGCCCGAATTGTGGACAATCTCCGGTCGCTGTTAGCTCGGCAGTGGCAGCAGAGCCTTCCGCACCGCAACCTGCCGAAGCTAGCCTTCAAGGGGTAGGAGGATGGTTAATGTTGTTCTGCATCATCGTGGGTGTCTTGCCAGTGCTTAGATTCACGATGTCGGGAATTAGCATTCTTCCATTTCAGCCCATGAAGACGCTCGAACTGGCGCTCTTAGCTTTTTCCGTCACGGTCGCCAGCTTGATCTGGCTGAGACTTCCTTCCGCGATTCCGGTCCTTCGTGCCTATTTCGTCACCCGAGCAGCACTTGCCGTTCAGGGAATCATCGTCGCAGTGTTGAACCGGCAAAACCTTGATGTCACCGCGACCGTTGAACGATCTATAAGCATTGTGCTTGGTGTGGGCATCTGGGCCACATACTTTGCCGTGTCAAAGCGCGTACGAGCGACTCTAGGCCGCAACCTGTTTTAGCTCTTGGATCATCTCTGTGGGCATACTGCTGACGGCTGCCCGCTGATTGCTTTAAAGTAGTTCGTGATGACCAAAATCCGTGTTGGCGTACTTTTCGGTGGCCGCAGTGGAGAGCATGAAGTCTCTTTGCTCTCGGCGGCTTCAGTCCTCAAGGCAATCAATAAAGATAAATATGACGTAGTGCCCATCGGCATTACCAAGGAAGGCCGCTGGCTGACTCCGGCCCATGCCGAAAAGCTGTTGCGCGGCGAGGCGGCAGACCCTAACCCGAAGAACTTACGCGCCGGCGACCCTGACGCCACGGCGTCCGCCGCCGTGCTGGCCAAAGGCGAATCGGTGATTGTCCCGCCCACCCCGCAGTCCCACGGACTGTTTGCCTTTGAAAGCGCGGCCAAAGGCGGCGAGCAAGGCATACAAGTAGACGTAATCTTTCCGGTGATGCACGGCACTTTTGGTGAAGACGGCACCATCCAGGGCCTGCTCGAACTGGCGGACATTCCTTACGTGGGCGCAGGGGTACTCGGCTCCGCCGCCGGCATGGACAAAGACGTAATGAAGAAACTCTTTGCCGCCGCCGGGCTGCCCATCGTGAAGCACGTAACGGTTCTGCGAGCAGCCTGGCAAAAAGATCCGAAGAAAGTCGTCAAACAAATTGAGGGCAAGCTGAAGTATCCGGTGTTCGTAAAACCGGCGAACCTCGGGTCGTCCGTCGGAATTTCGAAGGCGCACGACCGCAAAGAGCTTCCCGCGGCCATGGAAGAAGCTGCAAAATACGACCGCAAGATCGTGATCGAGCAAGGCGTGGGCGGAAAAAAGCAAAAAGCCCGGGAGCTGGAATGCTCGGTCCTTGGCAATGACGAGCCGCGGGCCTCCATCATCGGCGAAATCGTTCCAGGCGCGGAGTTTTACAGTTATAACGCCAAGTACGTGGACGAAGGTTCCCAGCCGCTCATCCCAGCGCCTATTAACAAGAAACTGATGAAACAGGCGCAGGAAATGGCTGTGTTGGCGTTCCAGGCCGTGGATTGTTCCGGGCTGGCCCGCGTGGACTTTCTGATGGACCCCAAATCAGAAAAGATTTATCTGAACGAAATCAACACTATGCCGGGATTTACGTCTATCAGTATGTATCCCAAGCTGTGGGCCGCGTCAGGCCTGGATTATCCGAACCTGATCGACCGCTTGGTCCAGTTGGCGTTTGAGCGGCACGAAGACAAAAAGAAGAACCGCTACAGCAAGAATTAATTGGAATTTCATTCTTAGCTTGAGCGGCTGCCGGATACTGGAAGGCCAGACGCAGCGAATACGGGATTAAAAGACTTGAGGTGCGTTGCATGAAGCGCGCAGTCATGGGCCCCTCCGCATGGTTGGTCATCGTAAGGTTTGCCATTCTCTTATGGGCCGCGGCCTGTCCGGCCATCGCGGCCCCGCTTTCCCTCGGCCTGGAGCAAGATGCAGTGCCCGGCGCTCTGCTGGAAGGCACAGTCGTGAATTCCCAAAATGGCCGTCCGGTTCCCCAGGCCACGGTTTTCGTGCGCAACAT
>JANXPR010000239.1 GCA_025357215.1 Acidobacteriaceae bacterium
CGTTGTTGGCGTGGCAAGCCGAGCAATCCAGCTTGGCGTGCGCTCCAGTCAGCGCAAAGCCCGTGAACTTGAGATGGTCAAATTGCGCGCCGAGCCAGCTGTCCATCGTATGGCACTGCTGGCAGTCCGTCCCGTAGCCGATCTTGGCGTGGCTGGGATTGTTGGTAGCGGCATACTCGGCTGAGTGGCACGAGAAACATGCGGTGGAAAGTCCCACGAACTGTCCGTTGGCTGCGCCTTTATGGCACGATTCGCAAGTGAGCGGCGCATGCGCTCCTATCAGCGGAAAGCGGTTTTGGTGTTGCTGAATGTCCTTGATGGAGACTTGCCATCCTTTTACTGAATGGCAGGTTTCGCACTTGGCGCCCATTTGTCCGCGATGTATGTCCGCGTGACATTCGGCGCATTTGTGTCCCACGTTGGTAAAGACCAGCTTGGTATGGCATTGCGTGCAACCCACAGACGTATGCATCCCGCGCAGCGGATAGGTAGTCTTGTTGTGATTGAAATCAGGGACGGCGCGAACTGGCTTCCAGCTCATGCTGGTATGGCAAGACTGGCATGCGATGTTGAGCGTTCCGTGCGGGCTGCGCGTGGAGGCCGAGTCCTGCTTTGGCTGGCCGGCAATCAACAGCGGCGCCAACAAAGCAACAACATATACAAACATCTGTTCCACCTTCTAGTCGCTCCGTCTACGAACATGAGGGGTGAATCCAGAACCTGCGAAGTTAGCGTCGGGTTTTTGTACAGCGTGCGTACAAAATTACATGGGCCGATCTTAGCTGATCGAAGTAAAGAAGCGTAAGTTACACACGGACACTGACGCACTTAGATCTTCGCCCAGGGACGAAAGAATGTGATGTGGGTGGTCACTTGGTCACTGTTGGACCATGGCACGCCGCGCACTCTTTCGGAGTAGGTAGATAGAAGAGAACTTGCTTCGCGTCCACTTCGCGGACGTTCTTGTGACACGCAACGCACTTCACGCGTTCATGTGCGCCCTTTAGAGAGAAGGGAGTCTTTTCGTGATCGAAAGTTGAAGGCTTCCACTTGGCTACCTTGTGGCATTGATCGCAAGCAGGCGCCGCGCCTTTTCGCGCAAATTGTTTGGCGTGCGGGTCCTGGTGGCAGCCTTCGCAAGTCTTGGGCGCTTCCTTGAACGACACGTTGCGCAGGTTGACCTCAAGATTCGGCGGCTTATGGCACTGAATGCAGGAGACAGCTTTGTGCGCTCCGACCAATGGATATGCCGTCTGATCGTGGTCGAACTTGGTCAAGTCTTTCCAGTCGGCCTGGTTGTGGCAAACCTCGCAACCGGGAGCGCGCCCGTCCGCACGTTTCTTGACCATGAATTCCTTAAACTGGCCGCGATGCGGGTCCTGATGGCAGGCCGTGCAGGTCATGTCCGAGAAATGGAAGGCGACTGACGTTTTGTCATTCTTCTTTTTGGCGACGTGACAATCTGTGCAGGACACAGCTATGTGGGCTCCCACCAAAGGAAACTTGGTTTGCTTGTGCTTAGCCAGTGTGAAGGAGGAAGGTGCAAACGTTTTCAAACTGTGGCAGCTCTCGCATTTGTTCAGGATCGGAGCAGCAGTGAACTGTCCGCCGTGAGCGTCCTGGTGGCAGTTGGTGCAGAGCGCGAATTTGATTTTGAATTTGGTCGCCTTGCCGGCCGGGATATGACACTTGGCGCATTCGACCTTCGCATGCGCACCATCGAGCGGATAAGCGCTGGTGGCGTGGTCCTGCACGGTAAACTTTGCTGGCTTCCAGCCTTCCGCGGTGTGGCAGGATTCACACTTGTCTCCGCTTTTGCGTTTTGCGAACTGGCCTTCATGCGGATCAGGCTTATGGCAGTCCGAACAGAGCGCGAACGGGATTTTGGCTTTGAAGTCGCCACTGTGGTGGCATTTGGCGCAATCCACTTTGGCATGCAGGCCCAGCAAAGGGAAGTTGGTTTTGGAATGGTCGAACTGCGAACTGAGTCCAGCTGTGGATAGCTGTTTCCATCCAGCGGCGACATGGCACGATGCGCAATCTTTTTTGAACGCGCCTTTGTGCGGGTCAGCATGGCAGGCCGAGCATGTGGCGAAAGGGATGCCAGTGTATTTCGCGGACTGTCCTGCTTCCGCGACTTTGTGGCACTTGGCGCAGGTAACCTTGATGTGTTCTCCCGTCAAGGGATAACGCGTGTTCGTGTGGTTGAACCTGGTTACGTCCTTCCAGTCAGACGTGTTGTGGCACGATGCGCATTCTTTCTTGAACTGACCCTGGTGAAAATCTTTGTGGCAGGCAAGGCACGCAGGAGAAAGACCGATGAAGCTGCGGTTCAGGTCTTTCTGTTTGATGATCTGCTTGAATTCCGGTTGGATGAATGCCGCATTGTGGCATTGCTGGCACTTGATGGCCGCATGTTTGCCTTCCAGTTTGTAGCCAGCTTTGCTGTGATCGAACTTTTCCTGCGAGGGGTCCCAGCGGATGAGTTTGAATTCTTCTCCGTTGTGTTCTGAGTGGCAGCGCGCACAATCTTTATTAGGATTGTCCTTCTTCACTACCAGCGCATGGAAACCCTGGCTGGCAGTGAGACGTTTGTTGATTTCCGTGTGACAATCCAGACATTTGAGTGCGCCGCCGGTACCGACTTTGTGGCAAGTAGTGCACTGCGCCACGCCGGAGAGTGACTGGTGCGGCTTGGAAAGCGGTCCGGGAGAAATCTGCGCAGCTACGCGCGGACTCGGCCCAAGAAAAGCCGCGAGCCCAAAAAATGCCGCCAGCAGAATTTGTTTCCGTCGGTTGAAAAACAATTTGCCCCGCTACTCCAAATGGTCTTACGTGTAATGCCGAAGCGTTACGGCCTGTGAATGCCGAAGCGTTACGGCGAATCGTTCCGCTTGATTGGGACTTTCGTTCGGTCTTAGTGTTTCAACTGGCGGCGCAACAACGTTTCCAGACCAGCCTTGGACGAGTCGTACTCCTGCTGCGTGATCTTGCCTTGCAGGCGATCGGTTTCCAGCTGAAAAAGTTCTTCCTTGAGCACGTCCATCATGTTGCCCGGGCCGCTAGAAGTTGGACTGCTAGAAGCCGGACTGGTAGAAGTTGGAGCGCTGCCCGCTGGCGCGCGTGCCGTGGCCGGTTGCGTTGTGCGCCGGGCCGGAGGCGCAGTGGAATTGCGCGGCGTCGCTGTTCCAGCCGAGGTGTCTTCGCCTGGCTGGCCTTTTTTCCGCATAGCAAATACGGCGCCGCCAACCATGATGACCGCGATGCCGCCGATCACATACCACTTGAATCCGCTGAGCGGATCAGGGGAATCGTTGGGCGTTCCCAGCCCCCCACCCGGACCGGATGGCCGTGCGCCTTGCGCCGGCATCTGGCCGCCGCTTTGCTGTGTTTCGGCTGGAGCCTGTCCTTCTCCGGAAACTGAGAACTGGAGTTTCTTGCCTACAGTCACATTCTTGGCGACAAAGGTCGCCATGCCTGATTCTTCGTTGGCTTGTAGAAAATCTTCGCCGCTCGGTTTGAACTGCATGCTCTTGGGAAGCATGATGCCAACTTCCGCCATTGTAATGTCCGGTTTAATCACAAAATCCTGTGATCCGCCGTAAGGCAAAGTGTAGGTGATCTGGAACTGGGACTGCCCCGGCCGCAGGGGATTATTGAAGGCGTAGCGGCCTTTTGTTTTCGTGGCGCTGGGCATGCTGGCCAGCGGCATGCCGCCGGGACGCAGAAATGATCCTTCTTTCAGTTGCGCGCCTTCCGGCAGCGAGATCTCAAACGTGCGGTCGCCGGTTTTGGTGCGTGGCGGGTTGGACTCATTGCGCAGCGTGAAGCTCTCGCGCACTTCCAGTTTGCCGTCGCTGGTTTGGAACTGGAAGATGTGTCCTTCGCCAATGATGTTGTCCACTTTCGCGGCGGCGTCATAAATGGTGGTGTCCGCGGTGGTGGTCCCCGGCGGGACCATTTTGAAATAACTGGCTCCCTGAAAGTCAACTTTGATCAGGTGCTGGACGTTCGGATCATTCATGTCTATTGCAAAGTGGCCCTGGGCGTTGGTCTTGGCGCGACCGGTTTCTTCCATGCCACCGTTTAACGAGAGCAACGTAACATCCACTCCCACCGCGGGCTTGCTGGACGTGCCGTTGGTGACCGTACCAGTGATTTGCGCGGCAAAAGCCTGCGCGGAAAATGTTGTCACGGCCAGGGCAAGGGCCAAAATCAAAATCGTAAGAGCGGTTCGCGTGATCTTTTTGTCGTATCGCAAGTTAGTCTCAACCCGTCTTGTCCCACCGCGGAGGTGGGTAGAATGTTGTGCGTCTATTCAACTCTTTTAGTACATCACAATGAAGGCCGTAAAGAAAAATTGCTTTGACCCGCCGCGATAACCAAGGTTGCGGGGCAGGAGAACAGGGCTGGAGAAGAGACTAGTACAGTCCCCCCGTTCCATACTGTGATGCGCCGCACGTTTCCACGGAAGCCGCCTCGCCTGCCGGGATGGCCACACGCGGCAGCTGATGGGCCGTGTTAACATCACCAGCGGCAAGTCACCTTATATATATGACCAACCTTCCCACTACCATGCGAGCTGTCCAAATTCTTGACTATGAAGGCAAGCCCGGCAGTTTTTGCGTTGCCGAACTTCCTGTTCCCAGGCCGGGACCGGGCGAAGTGCTGGTTAAAGTGTTTGCTTCACCCGTGAATCCCTCTGATCTCATGTTCGTCCAGGGGCACTATGGATTCAAGAAGCCGTTGCCGGCCATCCCTGGATTTGAAGGCAGCGGAACGGTGGTAGCCGCGGGCGCAGGAGTGATGCCGCGCATACTGAACGGGAAGCGTGTGGCTTGTGCGGCCGCAGATGCCAAAGTTGTAGGCGGAGTTTGGGCGGAGTATCTGCTCACTTCCGCGCAAATGTGCATTCCGCTCAACAAGGCAGTGGACATGGAACAGGGCGCCATGATGCTGGTGAACCCGCTCACGGCCTGGGCGCTCATTGACGAAGCACGCCGCGGCGGACATCGAGCGGCGGTACAGACGGCAGCGGCCAGCGCGTTGGGGAAAATGGTGGTGCGTCTGGCAAAAAGGTTTTCTCTTCCACTCATTAATATAGTGCGCCGTCCGGAACAGGCGGAAATGCTGTGCCAGACCGGCGCCGAGCATGTTCTGGATAGTTCCGCCGCGGGTTTTGACGAACAACTGCAATCGCTGTGCCGCAAACTCGGCGCGACGATTGGCTTTGACGCCGTGGCGGGAGCGATGTCCGCTCAAGTGATGAAAGCCCAGCCGGCCGGAGCGCGACTCATTGTGTACGGCGCTCTGTCTTTGGAACCCTGCCAGTCCGACCCGGAGTCGCTTATCTTCGAACGCAAACGGCTGGAAGGCTTTTGGTTGAGTGGTTGGCTGCGTGACAAGAGTCTGATGCAGAAATTCAGAGTTTCCAGCAAAGTGCAGGGCTTGCTGGCTTCTGATCTCAAGAGTGAAGTTCAGGGCCGCTTTGCGTTGAATGATGCCGCAGCCGCGTTACAACAGTACGCAAAGAGTATGACGGCCGGAAAAGTCCTGATCAAACCCGCGCAATGAAGAGGTGAGAGGCGAAGTATGCGCCCTGATATTCCCGTAGTGATGACGTCAGGGTATTATCCGTAAACAGGGCCAGGAAATAGCCAGTAACCTAGGCGTGGAAGAACTGGTACTCAAGCCGGACACGATTGATGAGTTGGTCCAGGCTTTACATCGGGCGCT
>JANXPR010000247.1 GCA_025357215.1 Acidobacteriaceae bacterium
GGCAGAGCAAGATGACTCTCTAACCCCACCTAGAAAGGTTACGAGCCATTGCCTTGGAGCGATGACTTCATACACCGAAGAACACATTGGCCTCAAGAAAAGTTGCTGCTCATTGTCAGGCGAGATTCGTATTGCCGGGCGCAAAGGTTTTCACATGCCGCATTTAGCCGCTATTCAAGTATCCCGCGTAAGATTCCGGGATATCGCGAATCATGCCCGTAAGGCTGTTCCCCCGTTTTCTTGGACGACGGCAAAGATTTGGGGATCTTTCGGGATTTGATCGCAGCGACATCAACCGACGCTACCGCCCTCTAAGGCGCGTTGGTAGACCTGTGCATTTTCTCCGCTCACTATCCTCCATTAGATTTCCAGGAAATAGCTTTTCGGTTAAACGTCTTCGTCGTGTTTTGTGACTCTAATCACACGGCACGGCCATTTAATGCGGCTACTATCGCCACTAATGTTACAGAGAAAAGAACAACCGCAAGTGCTGAACGACTGTTTCTTAGGGGGAAACGAGTGAGCATGATTGAAGCAATACGACCTGCGGAGGAGTCAGCAATACCATTCCTTGTTCCAGGCGGAAGCGCTCTTGATCGTGATTGGAGAGATCTGTTGATGTTCGCGACCAGCTTTGAGAATGGGTTTATCCACAAAACGGCCACATTGCTGCGCCAAATTCGCACGGTCCTTAATGTTGATACGGTGAATTTCCTGGTTCTCAGCCCTGACCGGCAGTGTTTTGAACTCGTGGCTTCGGACGGGCTCGAGGAAAAGATCAAAGAACGCATCAAGGTACCCGTCAATCGCGGTATCGCCGGGCAGATCGCGGCAGCGCCGGGACCGTGGAGCGCGGAAGATCTTTCGATGCTCGACGTGTTTAGTCCCGTATTAAAAACCGGAATCAAATCCGCCGCTGGCGCCGCGCTTCGGGTTTCAGAAAACACCGTTGGTGTACTCCATGTCGGCACAGCGAACCAAAGAAAGTTCAGCGACAAGGAACTGCTTTTGCTGGAACTTGCAGCAGACCGCCTCTCTTCCTCACTCGAAAGCGCAATGAGTCGCCGGCGGTACGATAGCTCGCAGCGTCAACTTGACCGGGAAAGCGCCCAACTACGACTCCTTCTGGAAATCAACAACTCGCTTGTCAGCAAACTCAACATCCGCGAATTATTTGCGGCGGTTTCAGCCTCACTTCGCCGGATTACACGCCACCACTACAGCCAGATCGTGTTGTTTGACCACAAGATCAACCGGCTGAAAGTGGCCGCTCTGGATTTCCCCAGGGGAAAGGGCCTTATCCACGAAGGCCTGATTGTTCCCTGCCAGGGCTCACCGGCAGGGGTGGTGTACACTTCGCGGACCCCGCTGCTGATCACCAGCTTGGACAAAGGGACGTTCCCGTCTGATACCACAGACCGGCTTCTCGGCGAAGGTGTGCGGTCAATCTGTCTGGCACCCCTGGTGCACCATGGCCGCGCTCTGGGTGTACTCAGCATCGGCAGCGCGAACTCAGACGCATTTACGCCCGCCGATCTGGAAGTCATGACGCAAGTTACCGGCCAGGTGGCCATTGCGATCGACAATGCGTTGGCTTTTGAAAAAATCGAAGAGTTGAACGAGCGACTGGAAAAAGAAAAGCAGTGTCTGGAAGAAGAGCTGCGGGCAGAAGGCGTACTGAACGAACTTGTAGGCAACAGCAAGACCCTGGCCAGCACCTTAAAGCAGGTGCACACGGTGGCGCGGACGAACGCAAACGTGCTTATCATAGGCGAGACCGGTACCGGAAAAGAACTTCTGGCGCGCGGACTTCACCAGCTCAGCCAGAGACAAGATGGCCCGTTCGTCAAACTGAATTGCGCATCTATTCCGGCCACGCTTTTGGAAAGCGAACTCTTCGGCCACGGAAAAGGAGCTTTTACCGGCGCGGTCAACAAGCAACTCGGACGACTCGAGTTGGCTGATGGCGGAACGCTGTTCCTTGACGAAATCGGCGAACTTCCGCTGGAGTTGCAACCCAAACTCTTACGCGTTCTTCAGGACAAACAGTTTGAACGTCTCGGAGAGGCCAAAACGATCACTGTTAACGTGCGCTTAGTGGCAGCCACGAACCGAAATCTTGAGCAGATGGTGCAGTGTGGAGAATTCCGCAGTGATCTGTATTACCGGCTCAATGTTTTTCCGGTCCATGTCCCGCCGCTACGTGACCGCAAGGAAGACATTCCGGCCTTAGTTCACTACTTTACGGACAAATTTGCGCGCGAGATGCAAAGACCCATCATGCACATCCCCAAGCCGGCCATGGAGCGACTGGTGCAATGGCACTGGCCGGGGAACGTGCGCGAATTGGAGAACCTAATCGAAAGGGCCGTAATCCTTTCCAGTGACGGCGTTCTGGAGATTCCGCCGATGCACGGCCTTTGCAATCCAGAGAGCGACGAGATTGGGCAAAGCACATTGAATCATGTCGAGAAACAGCACATTCTGCGCACGCTTCACGAAAGCGGTGGCCTCGTGGGGACGTCAGCTGGCGCGGCGGCACGTCTGGGGCTAAAGAGAACAACCCTGTACGCAAAAATGAAAAAGTTAGGCATTAGCCGCGGAGATTTCAGACAAGGCCAAGCCTTTATTGATCGAAACGGAGGAGAGATTTCATGAAAAGCCCCATCTACACGTGGATTGCCGCAGCGTTGATGTTCGTGGTGTCCGGAGTGGCCCAGAGTGGCAAAGAATTTTCCGCCACCATGGTCCAAACCACACAAACGGGAAAGACAGTGGAAAAACTCTCCATTGGATCAGGCAAACTGCGCATTGAACCGCAAGGTGCAGTGCTGGATTCTCCGATTGTCGTTGTGGATATCAATGGCGGCACAAGCTACATGTTGATGCCCTCTCAGAAGACTTTCATTGAAGTGAAGGGCGTACAGGCCGACACCATACACCGGATGCCGTTTTTGAGTCCTGTAGATCCTCAGCATCCCTGCAACGCGCTCCTAGGGGCCGGCACGCATGGAGATGCCAAGCTGAGTTGCAGAGATGGCGGCAGAAGCGAAGTGAATGGCCGTGCGGCAAGGAAATGGGTTGCGGTTTTGTCCGGCGGCAAAGAAGGTTACGTCTGGATCGACGCTAAGCTGAGCATCATCACCCGAATGGAATCTCCCGATGGCACCCTGGAACTGCAAGATATTCGCGAGGGACAGCAAGCGCCGTCACTGTTTGAGATCCCACAGGACTACTCACGCGTTCGCCTGGGAGCCGACGCCGAGCGCTAAGCGGACATATCGTTACTGATCCCACCGCGGGCACGCTCCACAAGGTTTGTGGAACTTGATCGTGTGC
>JANXPR010000259.1 GCA_025357215.1 Acidobacteriaceae bacterium
TTCCAGTTGCCGAACTGATCCTGCTTGAACTCAACCGTGTTGCTCACCCTCTCCATCATGGAAGGGACAACGGAGCCTTCAAGCTCTCCCATCGGTTGATTGAATTTGTTGTAGGCCATGTATCCGCCATTTTGTTGCGGGACGAGACGGGCGACCTCGCCCTTCTCAACCATGACTTTTAGATTCTCAACATCAAGGCGATTTTGTGCCTGAGTCGCCGCAACATCCTTCTTGGCCTGTGCATTAGTGTTTGCGACACCCATCTGCACCGGAATATAACGACCAGTGGTCGGATCGAAAACAATCTTCGATTGTGCCGCCGCGTTCTTCTGTGCAACGTCGGCGTTCGCCTGATTCATCTTTATGTCTGCTTGCTGCTGTATAGCCGGACGGTTCACGTCATACTCACGTTTCGCCGCTTCGCTCTGGAGCCACGGCTCCAAGATAGCCATACCCTCGCCAGGACGTCCGTTGGTTCCCCAAGGATCACGTCCGCCAAATTCCGCCAGAGCCGCCGCACCTAGTGCAAGGCCCTCGCGAAGTTTGTTGTGTTGATTGCGCCAAGAATCGGAACCCGGCTCACCGTCAGGAATCTTGTCGAACGGCCCGCGAGGACGGCCCGGTATCTGGGCATGCTCCGCAGGAGCCAATGAAGGTGTATCGGTCGGCGTCTGCGCAAGCCAGTTCGGAACATTGGTGTTTGCACCCGGCACCGTCAGCGATGGAGTAGGAACCGGGGCCGCGTTTTGATTTTGTTCCGCAGCGTGAAGCTGATCCATTGTCGAAGGAGCCGCTTGAGATGGTCCGTTGACCGAGGGCAAAGCCGCGTTCTTCTGCGCAGCATCCGGGGACACGCTCTGCGCAAGCCAGTTCGGCAGATCGTTACTCGCTCCCGGAATCGTCAAGGATGGAGTAGGTACAGGGGCCGCGTTCTGGTTCTGTTCCGCAGCGTGAAGTTGGTCTAAAGCCGGAGGAGCAGTCGGAGCCGGAGCACTCACAGAAGGCAACGCGGCATTCTGCTGCAAGGCATCCGGAGACACGTTCTGTGGGGCCGCCGTTGGAGCAGGCGTGTTGGCAACGGCTGGAGGACCGCCCCCCGCTCCACCTTTGATTAGTGCTTGGAGCCAGTCGGGAAGCTGCTGTGTTCCGTCGCCGTTAGTTTGTAGCCAGTTCATTGCCATGTCTTATCGCCCGAAAAGGTTTGGTGCCCCCGAGGTCATCGGGCTTGTGATCGGTTGGTTCATCTGTAGCCCGGTCGAGCCGGAGTTGAACATCGGTGTTCCCGGATTCAGTTGCCCAGGAGTTGAGAACGTTGGCCTAAACTGCGGCATCGGCGTTCCAGGCAACAACGGATTGTCGGAAGGCATCGGCGTGTGAGGCGTGAACGTCGGAGTCGGCCCGCCGAACAAGTTGGGCGTCTTATCTACTTGCGCGGGTTGTGTCGCGAATTTATTCACCAGTGCGTTGCCTATATTCGCTACAGCTTGTTCCGTTGGCCCGCTCTGCTGTGCAGAGAACTTATTCGAGGCTTGCATGATCCGCTGCCCAAGGTTCTGCATTGAACTGTTGCCGCCGCCGCTCGTATCGGTAGAGCCACTTCCGCCAAACAAGTTTTGAGCATACGGAGTGAGCCCTCCGGTGTATCCGTTGTTGCCGCCCGTACCTGTTGATTTACCACCCATATTCAATTACCTTCCTGCTAGCCAGCCGCCAGCAATGGAGCCACCAGCCCCGAGGAGAGAACCGAGCATGCTCGATCCCTGCGCCTGTTTGCCGGCAGTGCCATAGAGGTTTGCGTATGTCTGACCAGCCTGACCCTGACCTTGCAGGCTTCCCTGCATTGCCGAGGTTCCCTGACCGGAGAGGATTCCGGCAGCTGACCACATATTGCGGAGAGCGTCCTGGTATCCCTGATTTGTCGTATCGCTGAAGAGCTGGCCGGTCTGCTGACCCTGACCCAAGCTCTGCTGCAACGCCTGTGTTGCGCCGAATCCTGAAGGTGACGTAGTTCCGAAGCCGCGATTTTGTAATGACTGACTCAGGGCACCGCGTTGCGCTGACTGCGCGTTCGCGAGATTGCCGAGCGATTGGTCATACTGGATCTTGTAAGGCCCGGTCGGCCCCATGGATGCCGTTGTCAGATTGTTCGGGTTCAGGAAGCCGCCGAGAGTTCCCCCCGATGCGCTGTTCGGATCCGATCCGAATAAAGTGCCGAATGCCGTTTTCGATTGAGCTGCGAGCTGGTCGGAGAGACGAGCCGATGATTGCGCCGATGCTGTTGCTCCGGCATCAGCCGCCGATGCTTGCGCCGAATTGACTTGCTTGGGGCTACCGCCCATGTTGTCTACCTCTTAATCCTTCGTGAACCAACGCACCGCTTTGCTCCAGACATGCGTGAAGCCCAGTTGCTGAACCCATTTAGTGGGCTTGGGCAGATATTCCGGAACGTGGCAAATCTGTTTTGTAACCGAGTCTCCCGCGATCAACTCAGCGAACTTCCTGTAGGTCATCAACAGCCCTCGGCGAATCGTGCTGTCCGATAAGCCTTCTTGGTTGAAGACCATGTGCGGCTCGATGAACCAAGCCCGCTGGCCTGAGATGGAGCAGAAAGGTTTGCCTTCGTACTCCGCGATGACCGTGATGCACTTCGTTAGGTCAACCTGATCTACGTCCTGAGCCTTCAGCTCCTCGCGTAGAAAAGGGAAATCCAGTTGATCCGCCGAGCGGACCGTAACCTGTCCCATGTTCTTTTCCTTTTAATTAGCCTGCGTTCAGCAGGCTCGTGGTGCCGAAATTCGGCTCTACTCCAGACAAGACATCGAGCAATTCTCCGAGGAACATTCCTGCGGTCGCTCCCTGCGCTGCGTATGTCGTGACCGTCTCAGGCGTGATAGTCGCAAACGAACTGCGATAAACCTGAACCCGAGGGTCTTGCCCAGCTGCACCCATCTGATGAGGAGAAGTCAGGATGAAAACCAAGCACCAGCCGCCCGATGTTGCTGGCGCGGTGGGCATCAAGAATCTCATTCCGTAAGCCGTGCAAACGGGCTCCGTAACACCATCACTTTTTTCGAAGCACTGCGAAAGCATCCATTTCTGCATCATGAGTTAGCACGGAAGAATGAAGGTGTTGTGAATTAGCAGCGGCGTCCCTGAAGTCAACCAGAAGTTGGACTCGTCGAAATCGTCGGATTCAACCGTGATGTTGATGCGAGTGCCGATTGAGCCGTCAAATGTGCTTCCGGGGATGCGGTAAGCCGGAGTCCACTTGTTACCGTCCCAGACAGGCTCAGCAGGAGAAACCTTGTGGCCGTTGACAATGCGCCATGCGGAGATTTCCGTGCCGCTGGTGAATAGTACTCTCCGAAAAACGTTTGACTGTGTTTTGAAGGAGTAGCCTTGGATCATGTCGCCAGCGACAACCTCTCCGGCCTTGATCTGGCCTTTATCTCGCACAGTGACAAGTTCGCTATATTCGGGGCAGGTGTCACCTCCACCCCCAGAGCCGCCTCCCGGAGGCCCCGGAGCGGCTTGCGTGGTGACTTTGACAGCGGGGATTGCAGCGAATCCGTCCAAAGCAGTCTGCGCCGCGTTTGTCGCATTAGGAGATGTGGGCGGCGGACTACTATTCACAGCGGTGATGACACCAGCGATGACGTTCAAACGAAGATAGATGTAATAAGTGGTGCTGGCCGACAATCCCGTGTATGTAATAGGCGAGCCGCCGCTGGCGACCAAGCTCAAGATGCTACCGTCTGCTCTTAGCAGTGACTGCCCAGACCATGTGATGGTGATGGTCGTATCAGTAAACGAGATGCTGACGGTCAACGCTTGGCCGGGGATGATAGACCCCTGCGGGTTCAAAGCCGATGAAACGCTAATCGTGTTGCTGCTATTGACGTACTTCAAACGCCGGAACGTGCTGCCGTCCAAGAGTTCGTTATCCATGTTGGTCTGGCGAATCACATGGATGTCGTCAAACCAGCAGGTCGAGGATGTGACTGCCGTTTGCTTCAGCGCAACCTGACAACTCACGGTGTTAGCCGGAGCCACTCCCTGATTCTCGTAGATGTTCCACGAGGCCGAGGTTGGCGCACCGCCATCAGCGGCAACACTTCCTACAGAAGCCCCGGTCTTATCCAAGAACACCAGCGCGGTGACGACATCGGAAGTTCCGTCGCCCTTCATAGCGGCTTGCACGAAGAAGTTGTCTCCCGGTGAGCAAGGCCACTTGGACTCACTAAGCACCGCCGAGTTCTGCGGGCAAGTTGTTATCTTCAAACTCCGATTTCCGGAATCCGGCGAGACGGTCTCGTAAGAGAGGTTCAGGCTGGAGGGGTTGATCCAGCCCGGTGGAGGCAAGATAGATGCAGATGCTTCGAAGTTCGCATTCGATACAACGATCTCACGCCCGGTGAACTGCGGCACCTTCAGGTATGTTGCGCCCTGGCCGATCTGATCCATGTTCTGTAATGGCGGAATCGCAGAGACAGCAGCCGAGGCCGAGGATTCGCCAACATGGTTGACGGCGGTAACGAAGTAATCGAAATATGCACCCGCCGCCGCGTCCGAGATTCCCGTTGTATCCAAGTATGTGTAGTGCCGTGAGCCTGTAGATGTGATAGTTGTCTTCAGCGTTGCCGAGCCGAAGCCCGAGCCGTGAGGACCGCGATAGACCTTGTATGAAGTGATGTCCGCTTCGAGGCCGGCATCGAAGTCCACCTGTACGCCCGTTGTGATGACAGTTACAGTGACGTTCTCCAGCTTTGCAGGGACAGTCTCCGTGCCGTTCAGCGTTACGGTGTGGGTTGGGCCGCTCGTCGCGTTGATGCCGTTCTTACTCACCGCGAACGCTTGCAGAGTTACCGTCTCGCCCGTTTGAACCATCGTGAAACTAAATGGGCTGGATAGTCCTTGCCCGACAATCTGCGGGTTCGTGTCCCCCAGATACCCGGTCGCCTGAATCTGGCACGAGCCGAAGTTTGGGTCGGAGGGGACTGCGAAATTTACGCACAGCAACTGAATGCCATTGCTACCCGCGCCAAGCGAAACACTCCAATCCGCAATCGCGTCCGGAGGGAGCAGGTTGGCATTTAAGGCTGAGAGTGTCACCGGCCCAGAAACAATCGGAGTGCCGCTCACGGCCTCGGTTTGAGCGAGGCCCGCCCGTTCGGGTAGTGGAATCGTTTGCAGCCAGTAGAACTGATCCGCAAGCAACGCCTGATCGGAATCTATGAACTGGAAATCTCCGTTCGCGTTCTCAGCGGTGAGCGGATAGGTGTTGAGCAGAACCGCAGACGAAAGATCATTGATGCGGTTGCGCATCACGTTGATCTGGGAACATCCTTTGAGGTCTGGTCCGAGAGTGAATTCAATAGTCGCCCCGAAACTGTTCGGGAGCGGTGTCGCCGTGAAGGTTACAACCGGGTTCTTTGGTATCTGGAGATTGCGCAGACGAAGGAGGTCGGCTTGCGTTTGCATCCGCCAGAGCACATCGTCACGGTCTAGTTGCTGCGTCATCTATGTCCTTATGGGTTCGTCGCTGAGAGAGGAACCGCCGAAATATCAATCATCGAAATGCTTGCGTCCCCGGTGTCCGAAGGAAATGTGATTACCGTTCGCATCCATTGCCCGTTGGCTGTCTCTGCTTGCGAGAGAAGGCTTCCGCGGACGAGCGCCGGGTCTACTCCATAGCGGCTGGGCTTAGGCTGTGTCGGCACGGAGACGAGGCTTCTCGCCATATCCACGCCATCAGAGGAAACAGCCGAGACTGCGAAGTTGCCCAGCGCATCACGGCGGTCGGTAGTGAGGTCAGCCCACATGTATTTCTTGCTGACACCCGGCATCTTGTGACTGAGCCAGATGCTTCCCCATTGCGGCGCATACAGGTTGCCGGTGACGGTTCCTGTATCCGAGTTCGAGGAAACGTTCGCATGGGTAAAGTTCGCGGTGAACTGTGTTGCCGAGGCAGAAGCTACCGTGAGCGTCTGGCCGTTCAAGAATGTTGAAGTCGTCAGACCCGCAAGTGTTACTTTGCCGCCAACGTTGAAGCTGTTCGCCGCCGTGATCGTGACCACATTGCTTGTGAGTGAAACATTCGTGATCGTGGCAACTCCGGCATCGCAATTAGGGCCGTCGGGCCAGCGGTACACGTTGCCGTTTGTGTCGCCAAAGAACATGTAGCTCGTGTTTCCGACGTCCACGGGACTCATGGCGAACATGCGGTGCGCGAAGTTGAAATCCGATTCCGTCAGGCCAACGTTAGAGCCGTCGCTCAACAGACTCCGATAGCCGCTTGAGCCGACCAGCGAGCTTGCGTCATACGCTTGCATCCAGCTGACCCCGGCCCCGCCGTCTGTGGAGACTCCGACGAAGATCAGGTGGTAGCGTCCGAAGTTGTAGACGCGGACAATCGCATTCGGAAGCTGCGCGTCCGTGATGTCGGCCATGGAACGAAGGCCCGGAATCGGCTGCGCCAGTTTGGCAGAGAGGTCAACCGGGGCGGAAGCACCTTCAAAGCCCCACAGTTTCTTGTCCGGCCCAAGCCAGATCATTTGATTCTGTACCACGGTGACGGCCTGGAATCCTGCGCATCCCGGTTCAATTATGTCGTCATTCTTCTGGAATGTGTTGGCGTCGAAGCCCGCCACCTGAAACCACATCTTGGGTGTGGCAAGCATCAAGGTCTGATTGAAAACAATGCCCCCCGAAATCTTCTTGACCTTGCCGGGTACTTGGAAGCGGACCTCGGAAGGGAACGACTCTTGCGGAATGCCAAGGTCAATCTCGCTCAAGCCTGAGCAGTAGACTGCATCGGGGTCGGAAGGCATTCCCATGATGACAATGCGGCCCTGATACTCCACGGCCCATTGATAGGGCGGCGGCGGCAAGTTGTCGATTGGCAGGCTGCGAGTCGAATCCAACTGCTCTACCGTGAGCGAGTCTCCGAGGC
>JANXPR010000289.1 GCA_025357215.1 Acidobacteriaceae bacterium
CGCGTGCAGGTCAACGGCTCGCAAATTACGGCGTTTCTCCCCGGTACGCGCTGTGTGGGAAGTACGTCGCCGCCATCTCTCGATTGCCGCGCCAGTGACGATCCGTGGCCGGTGGACCAGAACTCCGTGGTGGCTTTCTACAGTACGCGCAGAAATTTTTTTACCGGCTTGCTTTCCGGACCCAGCGCCGGCGCTTCCGTGATTCCATTCTTTTCCGCCGCGGCCTGGCAAAACGGAGACGCGCGCCTGTGGCTCTTTACCGGCATTGATGGGCGGACGCGTTTTTATCAATTCGAACTCACGGCGCCCGTTGCAATTTTCAACAACTGGGGCAGCAACATGGCCGCGGTGCACTCCAATTGCAGTACCGGATGGCAGGTGCTGGCCACCGCGCCCACGGATTCCATCCGTGCAGACAGCGTGCAGGCGGTGGAGATTATCGGACGGGAAGCCCTGCCGGTAAGCTCCGCGGTGGAACTTGCCGGACCGGTGGAAGCGCTTTGGACTACAGGCAAGAACTGCGAAATGGCCAGCGGAGTTGTGCGGTCTTTGACCACGGGAAAATATGAAGCGATCACTCTTCAAATCAGTTGCGGCCAGTAGCCGGAAGCTAGTTGGTGGCAGTAGCCGGAAGCTAGTTGCGGCCGGTAGTCTACTGCTGATCGCCATGGCGGCGCAGGCGGAGTCGCGTCCGCGCTATGGCGGACCGGTGCGCGTACTGCTGCATGATCGCGTGGTTTCGCTGGATCCCGCCGGAGAAGACGATCATCCTGCCGCGCGCGACCGCGTTGCCTCTTTGATGTTTGAAACGCTCACGGACGTAGACGCACAAGGCCACGCTCGAGCCAAGCTGGCCACTTCCTGGCGGGTTGAGCCCAACAAGCGCGTGTGGCAGTTTCGTTTGCGGATTGCAAACTTTCATGACAGCTCTCCGCTGAATGCCACGGATGTTGTCGCCAGCTTGACGCGCGTGAATCCCAGCTTGAAGTGCACCGCCATTGATCGCCAGACGGTGAACATTGAAACGCCGGCTCCGGTCACGCACTTGCCGGAAATGCTGGCGCTGGAAAAATATGCCATCGTGAAGCGGACACCGGAAACTCCCCTTCTGGGGACTGGCCCCTATCGCCTGAACGAATGGCAGGCCGGTGAACGCGCTTTTCTTTCCGTGAATGACGACTACTGGGCGGGCCGCTCATTCCCGGACACAATCGAATTCATCATGGGCGCCACGTTGCGTGATCAACTGGCGGAGCGCCATCTGGGCCAAAACTCCGGGGCGGAATTAACGCTAGACCAGGTGCGCGGCGTGGAAGGCGCCAACCAGAATATTTCTCTTTCGCGGCCATCCGACTTGCTGGTGATCTTTTTCCTGCAATCGGAAACGGCGCCAGCCGCGGCCGGAAAGAAGACCATTGATCCCCGCGTTCGGGAAATACTGTCTTCCGCAACGAACCGCGCAGCCATCAATAATCTTTTGTTGCAGCGAAAAGGCGCGCCGGCATCCGGACTGCTGCCGCAATGGCTTACTGGATACGAATTTCTTTTTCCCGGCAATTTCGATCTGGAGCACGCCAAGCAGCTTCGTTCCGAGACCGCTGGTCTTATCATCATCCCTAAAATTTCGCTGGCTTATGACTTTTCTGATCCGGTTGCTAAGTTGGTGGCGGAGCGCGTTGCCCTGGACGCCCGTGAAGCGGGACTCTCCGTTCAGCCTTATGCGGATTCGCACGTAAACCAGCGGTCTTCACGTACCGCGATGAGCGCCGATGCGGTCTTGCTCCGCGTGCCACTGGCGTCGCTGGAACCTTCCGTGGCCACGGCGGCCATCATGGACGATCTTGGCGCGGCGGATAGTTCCGCGGCACTGAGTGCCACGCGTCCGGAAGATGTATATGAAGCCGAGCGCAAGCTCCTGGAAAACTTTCGCGCCATCCCCGTGGTCCGCATTCCGCAAGCGCTTTGGTTGAACTTGGGGCTACACAACTGGCAACAGATGTCCAACGGCGCCTGGCAACTGGACCAGTTGTGGACCGAAGGGCTGAGGTAAACGCGTGTCATTGCGGACCAAACTGCTGCTTCTGGTGGCGCTGGGCATTGCAGCCAGCGTTGGAGCCGTGGCGTGGCTGATTGAAGAACGCGCACACGAAGCTTTCCGGCTAGTGGAGCAGGAGCGCACCGGCGGACTCGTGGGCCAGTTCCGTCGCGAGTTTGAGCATGAGGGTGACGAGATCATCCGTGGCGTGGAGACCATTGCCAACTCCGACTCCATACTGCGCATGACCACGGAGATCACCAACGGCACGGACTTTGCCAACTACATGAATGAAGCCGCGGGTTACGCGGCCGTCCAGCGTCTGGATTTTCTGGACATTGTTTCTCCTGACGGCACGATCATTTCGTCCGCGCACTGGCCCGTGCGTGTGGGATACAAGCAGCGCTGGTTTCTGGACGCCAATGTTCCTTTACCGCAGCCGGCATTTCTGCGTCATGTGGAAACCCCGCAGGGCACGGTGCTCGCCCTTTTGTGTCTGCGGGCGGTGCATAGAAATGGTCTGAACTATTATCTGGTGGGAGGGCGCCGCCTTGACGCGGTGATCCAGGTGCTGTCTCCGCCGGAAGGTGTGCGCGTTTCTGTCTATAGTGTGCCCGAGCAGGGCGCGCCGGAAACGCTGACTATCACTAAAGGTTCCTTGAGCAAGGACGCGGCTTCTAATAGCGCCGCGAACAAAGACGGCAAGGACGGCAAAGACAGCTCACTTAAAGACAACCTGGATCCCAACAAATTTCTTGCGACCATCCAAAAAGCCATGACGCAGGGCAGCGAAGAAACCACCACGGTGGACTGGGGCCCTGAAATGCAGATGGAAGAAATTATCCACGTAATTCCTTTGCCTGGTTATGCGGATGCCAAGCCCGCGGCGCTGTTGGTGGGCAACTCGCTGGAGCGCGAACTCACGCTGGAAAAACGTATTCGCAATATCAGTCTGATGATCGCCGGCGTGGGCGTGTTTCTGGGTGTGGTAATCACTGGAATTCTTACCTCGCGCATGAGCCGGCCAGTGAAGAAACTGGCATTGGCCGCGGCGCAGGTCGGCCAGGGCAACTGGGACGTCCGCGTGGACGTGAAGTCAAAGGACGAAATCGGCAAGCTGGCCGCCGCCTTTAACCACATGACGGAAGAATTGATGGCCCAGCGGGAACGGCTTGTCCAGACTGAACGCGTGGCCGCGTGGCGCGAACTGGCGCGCCGCTTGGCTCATGAGCTCAAGAACCCACTGTTTCCGCTGCAAATCACCGTGGAGAATTTGCTGCGCGCGCGCGAAAACACGCCCGAACAGTTTGACGAAGTCTTCAAAGAGAGCACGACCACGCTGCTGGCGGAAATTGCCAACTTGAAGACCATCATTGGGAGGTTCAGTGATTTTTCTAAAATGCCGGCGCCACAGCTTCAGGCGGTTGATCTGGATGAACTGGTACGCAACGTTGTCCAGTTATTTCAAGCGCAGTTGGCAAGAAGCACGAGCAAGATTGAGCCTGTGCTCCAGCTGGGCAAGCCGCCGGCGATCAGCGGCGATCCTGTTCTGCTGCGCCGCGTGATTGAGAACCTGGTGCTCAACGCGATTGACGCCATGCCGCAAGGCGGCAGGCTCACGTTCCGCACCGTGGCGGACGGTAAGTTCGCGACTTTTGAAATTACTGACAGTGGTAAAGGGCTTACCCAGGAAGAGTGCGACCGCCTGTTCACGCCGTACTATACGACCAAGCAGCACGGCACCGGTCTGGGCCTGGCGATTGTGCAGTCCGTGGTAAGCGACCACCAGGGACGCATCACCGTGAGCAGTAAGAAAGACCAGGGAACAACGTTTCATGTGGAGCTGCCGGTTTGGGGAGAGCAATTAGCAGTTGGCAATTAGCAACTAGCAACTAGCAACTAGCAACTATCCACGCAGGGGTTTAGATGGTTGGCTAAGTGCTAATTGCTAAATGCTAATTGCTGCTTTATGAAAGCAAATTTGTTTATCGTCGACGATGACGCCAACACGCTGGCGTCCCTTTCCCGTGCATTCCGTCTCGCGGGGCATGAAGCCACGGTGTGTGACAATCCGGTGCGCGCGTTGGAGATGATCAAGGCTGAACCTTTTGACCTGATCTTTTCAGACGTGGTGATGCCGGTGATGGACGGGCTCAAGCTGCTGGAAGAAGTCCGCGCCGCGGGTGTGACCACGCCGGTGGTGATGATGTCCGGACAGGCGCACATTGAAATGGCGGTGAAAGCCACACGCCTGGGTGCCTTGGATTTTCTTGAGAAGCCTATTTCCACCGACAAGCTGCTGCTCACCGTGCAGAACGCGCTGCGCCTGGAACACCTGAAGCAAGAGAACCAGCAGTTGCGGCAAAAGCTGGGCGGCGACGGCATTGTTTTCACTGGAGAAAAGATGCGCAAGCTGCTGGCGCAAGTGGAACGCGTGGCTGCCAGCGAAACGCGCGTCTGCATCCTGGGTGAAACCGGCACAGGCAAAGAGCTGATCGCCAGGACGGTCCATGATAAGAGCAATCGTCGCGAAGGGCCGTACGTCACGCTGAACTGCGCGGCCGTCCCGGCGGAGCTGATTGAGTCAGAGCTCTTCGGACACGAAAAAGGTTCGTTCACTGGCGCGGCGGCGCGGCACATCGGGAAATTTGAGCAGGCGCACGACGGCACGCTGTTTCTGGACGAAATCGGCGACATGCCGCTTTCCATGCAGGCAAAACTGCTGCGCGTGCTGGAGCAGGGCGAAGTCGAGCGCATTGGCGGAGACAAACCGATCAAGGTAAACGTGCGCGTGGTCGTCGCCACTCATCGCAATTTAGAAGAGCAGACGCGGCAGGGTGGATTCCGCCAGGATTTGTTTCATCGTATTTTCGTGTTCCCGGTAATCTTGCCGCCGTTGCGCGAACGTCCCGAAGATATTCCTGCGTTGGCTACACACTTTGTCGCGCAGATCACCAAGCAAAACGGGTGGAAAGATATCACGTTCGAGGCGGAAGCCATGCAGGCCCTGCAAGTTTATGCTTGGCCGGGCAACATCCGCGAACTGCGTAACGTTGTCGAACGCCTTTTGCTGTTTGCTGAATCTGACACCGTGACATCGGCAACAGTCCAGACCGCGCTACCGGGACAGGCGTCGAGCGCAGGCGGCGTGGCCATTTCGGCGGGAACGGGAACGCTGTCTGAGCGCGTGGAGCAAGTGGAGCGGCAGATCATCCTGGACGAAATCAAACGCCAGAACCACCACATCACCAACGCCGCCAAAGCCCTGGGACTGGAACGTAGCCATCTTTATAAGAAGTGCCAGCAACTAGGGATCGATTTGAGAGAGATGCGGAAGTAAGCACTCTGCCGTCAGCACTCAGCATTCAGTCCCTGAGAAGAAAAGCTTAAACACAAAGGACACAAAGTAGCACGAAGTCCAGAATCAAGACTAGACCATTCCTGGGCTCGGCGCCTTTGTGTCCCTTCGTGTCCTTTGTGGTTAGGTGCGTTTTTCGATGCCAGATTGGCAAGCCCGGCAGCCTGTGCGACACTGGATGCGGGGGCCTGTAGCTCAATGGTTAGAGCAGCAGACTCATAATCTGTTGGTTCTCGGTTCGAGTCCGAGCAGGCCCACCAAAACCGCATTTTTACTGCATTTTCCGTTTGGCATAAAGACAAATTTGGTAACACTTGGTAACATCTGGCCGCTAAAACAACTGTGCGGCCATTTCCTTAAGCGGCGCACGGAAATTCTCCATGACCGGATGAGTGTAGGTGTTTAGGGTTATGCCCACATTGGCATGTCCCAGGATTTCTGAAACGGTTTTCGTTGGCACTCCGCTTTGAATCAAACCCGTTGCGAGTGTGTGCCTAAGATCGTGCCATCCGCTGAGTTTGATTCCCAAGACACGCGCCACGGGCTGAACGTATCGCCGTAGTGCGTTCCCTGGATTAACCGGAGTTCCTGTTCCTGAAGAGAAAACCCACTCGCACGATTGATCGAGAATTTTTAACCGGACGAGCAAAGCAGAAGGAATCGGGAGAGAACGCTTAGACTTTGCCGTTTTTAGCGTGTCCGCCTTGCATTCATAGACTCGCCGCTGCACGTTCAAAACTTCGCCGTCAAAATCTGTCCACTTGACCCCGACCGCTTCCCCGATTCTTAGCCCCGTAACCGCGAGAAACAGAATCAGAGTTGCATAGGGTTCCGGTAACTTGGCTGCCAAAGCCTTTACTTGATCCGATTGCAGCACGGTGCGAGTGATAGTCCGGCCCGTTCCGTTTGGCAACTTCACTCCGAGACAGGGATTCTTTTCCAGCCAGTCACATTGAACAGCCCATGACAAAACGCGAGAGAGAGACGAACGCAATTCCCGCAGTGTGTTTTTGGCATACGTCTTGCTCTTGGTTGCCAGGAATGATTCGACTTCATAGCGGCCAAGTTTTTTAATGGACGTTTGCCCTAGTGTTGGAAGGATGCGCGAACGGAGAGAGCGAGTGTAGACGTTCGCGGTTGAGGTCTTGAGTGTCGGCACGATGACCGCTTGCCATTTTTCGACTAGCTCTGAGAATGTCATTTCGACAGATGGCTTGTGGTTGTGTGTCAGGTGTTTTTGCAATTCGTTCATTGCTGCGTGTTTGGTAGGGAATTCGCTCAGAGTCCCTAAACGGACTTTGCGCTGCCGTCTTTCCAATGTGCCGTCCGATTTTCTGACATCCTCACGGAACATGCCAAACCAAACCTTTTTCTTTCCGCGTTTGTAAACGCTTCCGCTCTGATAGCGTCTCTGGATAACCACGGGTGCCTTTCCCAGAGACTTTCCACTCGCGGACACGTTACCCGAGTATTGATTTTTAAGCAACACAGAATCGAAGCGAACGAGACGGCCAATTTTCACGGCAGGTAATTCAGAGACGTGCCTGCGAACCCAGGAGTCCGAAACGTTTAACAGCGCGGCAGTTTGGCGCACATCAAGAAGAGGCGGGGCTGGCCTGGTTTGCTTTTCCGGGTTTGAAAGTACGTTCACGCGCAAATGTCACGGGAAGAAAATGTATTTTTTATTTCGCAATCGGCGGCGCATCCTTTGCGTGTTTTTCCAGCATTGATAACAATGCACTTACGCGTGCTCGCAACGCCTTGATTGCGCGCCGCGTGTCCACATCGGCCGTGAAAAATCCTTTTTTGCTCTTGAGCTTGTTGATCTCGCGCTTTAGATTCTGGATTTCGATTATCGCGGTTTGCGCATCAAACGAGAGATTTGCCGGGGACGCAATCAGTAGTTTCCCCTCTTTCAAGTCACGCGCTAGCTTTTCCAGCAGCACAATCCCCGTCTTGCGGCGTATGAATGCCTGGACGCCGCAATCATTACAGACGAAATATCGCTTGCCGTTCTTGTCAGTTCTGATTTCAAGATTGTTGCGGCATAGGAAGCATGGCACTTTCAGCGAGTTCGCGGTTTTTCCCCAACGTAACGTTGGCTTCATTTCGTTTCAACCCCCTCGACTTCGCCGACCGCGAAACCTTCCAGCACGCACTCGGTGTCAAGCCGGAAATGCTTCACTGACAGTCTGTACCAATGGAAAAGAACAAAAATTGGAACTCGGAGAAACACCCAGCGGATTTCAGCGGGCGGTTTCTCAAGCAAATGGATGCCGCGAGAAGTGGTGACGCGGCGAGAGCGCAGCGGGGCAGAGAGCAACAATTCTTTTGTTAGGTACTTTGAGAGATAGTGAGAAACACGGTGAACATCCACAAACGTGATGTCCATTTGTCTCCCACCACCCACAGCCTCCCAAGCGTGTTGCAGCCACGTCCAGCGCAGAAAGCGGTCTATCAGTATGTGAAAGTGAGGATTGCCGTTTTGCTGAAACTCAAGAACCCTGATATATGCGGGCGCAACGCCAAATTCCCTCTTCAGGTAAACGCGGAGCTTTGCCCATACCTGGTTTAGGTAACGGACTGGATCACCTTGGATTTTTGAAGGGTCTAAGGTCAGGGTTACGAATCGGCAGAGCTGGAGGGTTTCAGCAATCCGCACGATTGCATGTTTGTACCGCTTCGCCTTCCGAGGGCCGCAGTAGGAACAATTCCAGCACTTGCAATTGATGCGGTAGAACATCGTGGTACGGGTTTGCGGATCATGACCCCGCACACTGAAGCGACCGCAGTGTTTACCTCTGCCAGCGAACATGTTTCGATTAATCTGTATTTCGTCAAGAAGAGAAGATTCTCTGGGGGCTTCGCCCCCAGACCCCCAACAACTTTTATGCTGGGAGGATGAAATGGGAGGGCAAGCCTCTGGTTTTCGGCCAGATGTTAGTGGAGTTGTTGGCTCTACTCCCAGCCCCGGACCGGAGTTGTCAACCGGTAGCCCGGACTTGTTTCGAGCCGCACTCCGCTTGCCCATGAATTGAGAAACCCGAATCTGCTTGTTCACAGTTCACAATGTCTCTCGTGGACGATGCCTTAACAAGACAGATACACTTTTGGCTCTGTGGACGCCAAAAGCCCAGTAAAGGTTATGGCACCAAGAAAGGCAGTGGTGATGAGAAAGGACAACTGCGATGCTTTACTTGCGGCTTACGACATCATGTTCAAGAAGCTGGGCATGAATCTCAAACGGGGAATGAAGGAAGTTTGCGACGCGATGGAAGACCACTTACGAAAACTAAAGCAGATACGTTCGAGACATGCTCTTGAAGCCATGTTGATGAAAGAGCCTGAACTGAGTCCCGGCCAGCTTGACGCGCACATCGAAGCAATTCGGCTATTGCCTCGCCAACTCCGGAAGATTTTGCCAGCAGCCTCAAGAGAAGTTGCTCAAAAGCTCCCGTATGACCGGGGAGGGCGTCCCCGCCGTCTGAATCGTGAGCAGTGCAAAGCTTTGTGTGGTCAGATTGGCGACCTATTCGTACGTGGAGTGAAATTGACAGTCGCTCAAAAACGCATTGCTGTCCGACAGGGAGTTAGTTTGAGAACAGTCCAGAGAGCATGGCGCGCAAGGAAAAGCGGACTCGAAAGTTCGGACTCAGAACCCCCAACGTAATCGGTTAACGACATGATCGAACAACTCACCAACCCTCTATGCCGATGTCGCCTGTGATTTCTTGGTCACTGTGAAAGTTCGGGTAAGTCGCCTGACACCAAAGATCACGACGAACAGAAGCAACGTTGCACCTGCACCTATTGCGACACCTCTCCGCAAGCCTTCTCGGTGAGCGGTAGATTTTGCTTCGAGCGCAACGGCAGCGTCAGCTTGCTTCGCTTCGAGCACAGCTTTGAGCGCAGCGTCAGTATCAGCCTGCTTCGCTTCGAGCGCAGTTTTGAGCGCAGCGTCAGCTTGCATCTGATCTTGTAGCTTCTTGATCTGAGCCTGCTGGTCGGCAGTCAGCTTGTTCAGATCGGCAATCTGCTGTTGCAGAGGCGCGGTAGCCGCTTCAGATGCCAGTTTGTTCTGACGGTTGACGTACAGTTGCAGTTCTTCCCGCTGCCTTTGCGCGAGGGCTTGGCTGTAGTTCCTCCACAGGTCGGCGCACGCACCGCTCTTTAGAAACGGAGTGCATGTTGGCTTAGGCGGTACGGGTGTGAGTTGCGCTGGTGCTCTGTCTTGAGCCATTGCAGACAATCCAAGTGACAGCAGAAGAATTCCAAAAACGTTGGTTTTGATCTGATACATGGAAACGGCATCTCCTCATTTGTTTAAAAGGCGTAAGCTGGATACGTCAGAACTAGTACTTGCAAGTGAACTCAGCCTCCTGATCTGTATCGACCTCACGCGCCAGAATCTTGAGTTGGCGCGGCCCCGCTTTGCGGGCCGGGTAGAGATTCTTCCCGACGCTGTAAAGACTGACATCGCATTCCACGTTAATCTCTGTTGGTGTTTGCTCTGAGTGATTCCGCAATTCCAGTAAGGCGGAGCCAACCGTCTTGTTGCCCAAGGGCGTCGGATGGCGAGTAGCCGCCGTGACTGCCAACGTAAGAGGATACCGACTCTGTACCTCATTGACTGTATCAACCGAACGCATTCTCAAATTGAACGTCTGCATAGACGACAAGAAATAATGGTTCGCGCCGTTGTGTTTTTTCCCGTCATGAATGGCTACCTGACCGCCTACCACAAAGAAGGAATCCCCATGCACCACGATTGCGGCACACTGATCGATCCCGATCCCCAAAAGTTCTGGGTGCGCCGATATGACCGAATGGAGATCGTTCTCTCGACCTCGTGCATCGATATGCTGATCGATGGCTGAACTGGGAAGCAAACCGAAGCCCGTCTCATGGCCGGGAGACATCATGATCCTGTTGTCGCCATCGGGGTTTCCCCGTGTTCCTGGTGCACCGCGAACCAGAAATGATCCTTGAATGGTCGCACCAGCGGAGCCACCCCCCACCACGCCACCACGTGCCAGCACAGCTTTAATCTCAAGTTCAACAGCAGTTCCGAGATAGGCATCGGCGAGCCTCCATTGACGCCCCCCGCCAATCCACACGCCCGAAGCGCGGCGCAAAGGTTCGACGAATCCCTCTGAGTTTGCCCTCGCGCGGTCTCTGGTATGCAGGACGACGACGTGCTTGACCCGAAACCCGTTCAGAAATGACTGCCGGATTTTATCCAACTCGATTTCGGAGTCACCCTGCGCCGTTGGAATTACTACAAAATTGGCGTCGGAGCCACCAGCCAAGGCGACAAAGCGTTCTTTGACCTCGTTTGTCAATGCGCCCCCGCCTTCAATTACCAGCCAGCCTTTTGAAGGGCCTATAGTAGGGCTGTGGTCATAACCTGCGTTTGCAAATGATAGGGATACGAACCCAAAACAAGAAAGAATCAGCGCACCGAGTCGCTTCATTTTGGCTTACCTTCCATTCAACCGCAGCGGGGCACCCGAACACTTCCCTAGAGATGAGAGACGGGTACTAAGGATACTAATAATACAATTGCGGCAAAGTAAAGAGAAACTTGACGATAGGGAGAATGCAATCAACCAAGCGCACTGTTCAGGTAAACGTAAAGATGAGCGTAGAGGATTTTGAGTTACTCAAGCGCGCAGCGACCGCGCTTTGGCCCGATGCCATTCTCAGCAATTCGGGTATTATTCTTGGCTTGGCGAAAATCTCTGCAAAAGACGTGATCCAAAAGAAAAACCGCAAGGGTCGCAAATTGGCGCAATAATGTTATTTTGCTTTTGAGATTTTTCCATTTTCCATGGCGGCTGGTTTCATTCACGAAATGCTTGATCTCATTGCGTTGGGCAAGGTGTACCGCCATGTTCACATTGCGAAAGATGAACACGCGCAGCGTGTTGCGATTGGATTGACGAGATGATTACCGCCTTGAATTCTCCTTTTCCGGCACGGCGGGAATAGAAACCCGTTATTAGTTCGTTTCAGGTCCATTCTCCTAAGACTCGTCAAACAAAAAAAGTAGCCAAGGGGAGCAACCCCTGGCTGCCGTCAACCGAACCGCTGAATGGTAACAACTACGGTAACAACTGTGCTCAAACCTGCCTTTTTCTGCCAATCGGAGAGAGTGGAAAGCCTCTGATTTCACGAGGATTTGCGTTTCCGGTGGTAATCTGTTGGTTGTAGGTTCGAGTCCTACCGGGCCCACCAATTCGAGGCTTTGCATGAACGCATA